>JAKQYE010000420.1 GCA_023356605.1 Trichodesmium sp. MAG_R02
AATAAAGAATTCCCGTCACTTTAGTGCGGGGAGAAGTCAAATCAGTCTATATAGGGTTTGTAGCAAGCAAGCTGTTACAATTATGTAGGGGCCAGTTTAGTCCAAATTTGTCTTTATTTAAGTCACTTATCAAAAAGGAGTTATTTGTGCCAAGAACGAAAGCGAATGTCAACAAAAAAGAGGCGAATAGTGCAAAATTGGGCTTTGAAGAAACCCTCTGGCAAGCTGAGGATATACCAGGGTTTTGTAAGAGCGCAGAATTAAAGGATATTAGGGGACATGGGTATGTGTTAACGCCTGGGCGATATGTGGGGGCTGAGGAAATGGAAGATGATGATGAACCGTTTGAGGAATAAGATGGAACGGTTAACTCAAGTGTTACAGGAGCAATTTGCCGAGTCTGCGAAGTTAGAAGCAGAAATTAAGCAAAATTTACGGGGGTTGGGTTATGAATTAATAATTAATAATTGATAATTAATGAACGATTTATCTAGTTAGACTATTTCTGGAAGTTAAAATAATGAGTCCTTTATTAAGAAAAATATTACAAGAAATTGAACAGCTTACTATAGAAGAAAAGTTTCAAATCATTACCTATACTACAGAACAATTAAAGCGTCAGACAATTACTCCCAAAGCCTCTAAACCTCGGTGTAAATGGCGTGATATTCAAGGAAAAGCGACTTATCCCTTAGTCGGAGAAGATGCTCAAGAATGGGTTTCTCGAACTCGTCAAGAAGCCACAGAAAACCGCGAACAAATTATTCGCAATAATTATGAAAGTTAATAATGCTATTCAAGGAATTAGGCGACTATTTTTAGATACTGCACCTATTATTTACTATGTAGAAAATCACCCTAATTATTATGAACTAACTCAAGTTATTTTTGATGGAATAGATGAGGGTTTACTTTTGGGAGTTACTTCTCCAATCTCTTTGTCTGAGTGTTTAGTATATCCTTACAAGTTAGGATTAATAGCACTTGCTCAGGATTTTATTTATTTAATTGTTGATGGCGAAAATATTAATTTTGTTCTCATTGATGAGGATATTGGAAATTTGGCAGCACAAATGAGAGCTAGGTATAATTTATCGTTAACTGATGCCTTACAAATTGCCACAGCGATTCAGTCTAATTGTGATGCTTTTTTAACTAATGATTTACAGTTGAAACGAGTCAATGAGTTATCTATTTTAGTAATTAGTGAATTAACATTATAATTCTATTTATTACTAATATTTTTCAGCAATATTTAGTTTTTTTTTGGTGATTAAGCTTAAATAATTACTGTTATAAAACAGAAAAGAAATCCTTGAATTTACAGCTAAACATGGGGCGTATAATATCAGATTTTTTGGTTCTGTTGTCAGGGTAGATGATAACGAATGAAGCGATATTGATTTTTTAATTGATTATGATTTAAGCAAAATTACTCCTTGGTTTCCTTCGGGTTTAATGCAAGATTTACAGTTTATTTTAGGTCGTAAAGTTGATATTGTTAGCAAAAATGAAGTCCAAAGCCTCCCCTTTTAAGGGAACGAAAAAATCCAAATTCAGCATTTCAAGCCTCCGGCTTTAGTCCGAGGTTCACTGATAACTGATAACTGATAACTGAAATGACGGTGGAGGGATTGAAAGAACGAATTAGAGAGAGGGTTTTACAGTGGGCAATTAAGCTATAATATAAGAATGGTTATCTAGAATTAAAGAGGTGACATTAATGAGTCATTCTGTTTTAACTAATATTCTTGAACAATTAGACTCTCTTAGTTTAGATGAAAAAAGAATTTTATCTAATCATCTAGGGTCTTTAAGTGAGCTCAATAAATCAGTAATTAATCGTAGTCGGTTAAAGGTTATTGAGTCTAAAAAAAATAGATATTTTAGATGTTGCTAATGATTATAGTGCGTCAAATATTCGTTATGTGATAGAAGATGAAGAGGTTATTTTTATAGTAGATTTAGCTAAAAATAGAAGTTTATTTGATTTGGCCGGATTATTGGAAAGTTTACGGGAATTATTAGGCTTTGAAGTGGTTGTCTTTACAGAATCAATGATTAAAGAACAGTATCGAGAATCTATTATTAATAATTCGATTAAGCTATGAGATTTGGTCAACGGTGACTGCATATTTAACGCCTTTTAAGGAGACCGTACAAGAAATGTTAATCAGTTTGTCAGAGGATTAATTTATGTTGATATTAATCTTTTTGTTATCACTTTTTAAGCTGAATTTATGGGGGTTGGGTTATGAGTGTTAATGAATGGCGCAGAGGGACAATAGGCGACGAGGTTACTTTACAAAGAGGTTTTGATATTACCAGAAAAGAACAAAGAATTGGAAAAGTTCCTGTTATTTCTTCCAGTGGAACAAATAGTTATATTGAACCTTTGGAGTAAATTATGTTAAAAGATATCATCGAAGTTCTCCCCCAAGAAAACTATCAACTATATCTGAAATTTGAAGATGGAAAAGATGGAATTATTGACATAAGTAGTTTAGTAGAATTTACAGGAGTTTTTGCACCTTTAAAGAACCTAGACTATTTTAAAACCGTTAAAGTAAACCCAGAATGGGGGACAATTTACTGGGAAAATGGCGCAGATTTAGACCCCGATGTTTTATATTCGATTGTAACAGGTGAAAGGCTGCCACAGTATCAATTGAGAGATACACAAACAATGATTAAGGAGGCTTGATGAGTCAATCATCTAATGAGAATAGTAATTCATCTTTCACTTGTCATGGAGCAAGAGAGATATTAGAAATCTCTGCTGGATCAGTACATATTGAAAAGACAATTATTGCCCTTAAACGTGCAGTGGAATAAAATCCAGGACTAGCATTTGATTTAGCTAAATCGTTAGTTGAAAGTATTTGTAAAACTATTTTAAAAGATAGAGAATACCCTTGTTGTGATGACTCATTAGAACTACCAAAATTAGTTAAATATACAGCCAAAAAATTAAAATTAACCCCAGAAAATCACTCAAATACTAAAGTTGAAAAAAGCTTTCTACAAGTCAAAAACGGAATGGCAACTATGATTCATGGATTATGTGAAATTCGTAATTTAGAAAGTACAGCATCCCATGGAAAAGATGGCTATAAAATATCTTTATATCCTTTAAAAGCTTATTTATTGCTCGTTATGCTGATGCTATTGCTAATTTTTTATTTAAAACACACAAAAATAATTTAAGTTCAATAAAACGAATTTATTACAATGATAATCCTGATTTTAATACTCATTTAGATAATTTACATGAATGTTTAATTGCTGGTTTACCTTATAAAACCAGTGAAACTTTATTCACATTTGACCAACAAGCTTATATTAATTTGCTCCAAGAATATTTCAGTAAATAGGTTTTAGGTTTTAGGTTTTAGGTTTTAGGTTTTAGGTTTATCGGTACTTTCTCCTGTACCAACTAACTGTACCACTGTAACGACTAACCTCCGGACCGGACTTCGACCTCCTAATGCCTTGGTGCCAGGTATCAAAATCCTGAAATCAAGCAAACTCGTAAAAAAAGCTTTGATAATAATTTTTTTCTTGACGGCTGAAACGGTTATATGTTACAGTCTACAAGTCTCTGCGCGAGAGAAG
>JAKQYE010000421.1 GCA_023356605.1 Trichodesmium sp. MAG_R02
GGCGATCCATTCTGTCCGCATATTTTTTTCCTTAGATAAACAGCTTCCCTCCGCTGGTATTAACCAGTCTCAGGTTCTAAGGGTATTTCTCAGCCTAAATATTCTAGGCACCCCTAGCTTAACGATTAACTATAACATTGTTTTGGGATTGACGGAAAGTGAGTTAAAAGTTTAGGGGGTAAGGAAAATAAATGAGCCTTAAAATATACCTTACTATTGAACCAAAAAATTGTACATTTAGCCCACATTTCCCACTACAAATATGCTACACCAGGGATTGTATACAAGTTATTTCTTCTTTCTTTTTTCTTTTTTCTTAAACTTACATTCCGCACATCAAAATGTAGTATAGAAAACTAGCTCTTGAAAGCCTTTGCTGATAATAACTATAAAGTTTGTAAGTAAAATACATACTACAGAACTATTGATAGTTATTGGCAATAATAGAGGCTGTAATACACCCTCTTCGTTAATAGTATACTTGTAGTATGCTTGAAGTGAGGAATGTGGGCTTGAATATTAAAAATTCAAAGAAGAACAACTCAAATGTATTGCCTTCCGAGACCAAATCATTTATCTAACCCTAGAAGTTGTTTTAAAAGTATGAGAAGGGTAAAAAGCTCACAAGTACCAAAGCAGCTCATACATTTGGGTTCAAAAGAGCTTCGATATATAAATAATTATCTACCCCAAAATTGTCAGGAACTAAGGTCAAAAGTCGTCAAATAAAATTAGATTGGAAAGAATTAGAAGTAGTATGGAGAATAATAGCAAGCTTTCTTTAAGTCTAAGTAACTACTCTATCATAGAAAATAAAATTTGCTCCCCTGGTGGGTGAGAAATTAATATTACTTTACATTGCAACCTTTCTTGTAGTTTGTGCAGTCATTTCTCACCAATTTCTCAAACAAAGTTCCTTGATATTACTGAGATCTTGACTGATTTGCAGATACTGAGCAAGTATTACAAGTCGTCCTATATAAAACTATTGGGTGGTGAACCACTGTTACATCCAAAAATTGACCATATAGTTTCTACTATTCGTGAGTCAATGTTAAGCGATCAAATTCAAATTTGTACTAATGGACTCTTATTGTCCAAAATGTCAGCTTCATTTTGGGAACAAGTTGACCATGTACTTATATCGAGTTATCCCGGCAAACATCTTTCTAAAGAATCTCTTAATAACGCCAACTTTAAATTAAAAAATTAATAATAGTTTGATTTAGAGTTATAATTGTCAAACATTTTCTTTTAGTAGGTGTGGAACCGTTAAAGAGTCTCTATTGTTATCAGAGCGTGTTTTCAATTGCGAACACTGCAATTTTAGTTGCGATCGAGACTTAAATGCAGCGTTAAATCTAGCTATGGCGGGCAGTTCGTCCGTGACAGCCTGTAGACTGGATAACGCCGACGTTGTCAGAATGAAACAGGAATAGAACAGAGAATCATAGATTTCTATAGATTACCATAGGTTTTTAAGAACGGTGGTTATGAATAAGTTGGAGAGGATAAAAATGGAATTATTTGATAGGGATTATGTTGTGGCAATTAGGGCTTATCAAGAGCGTTTGCCTGTGTTGTGTGGGGGTGATTTGGTGAAGGAAAATAATGGTTTTGTTTTGAAAAATGTTTGTAGTTTTGAGGTGGATAAGTAGAGGAGGAAATAGTAAAAATTTAGGCTGAATTTTTTTCAAGGATTTAGCAAAATTAGGAGTAAAAATAATGACATCAAAAACCGTGATTCAAGTAACAGCAAATGGACAATTAGAGTTACCGCCAGAAATTAGTTCTCAGTTACAACCAGGAGATGAATTTCTCTTGTGGCAAGAGGAAGATACTATTGTCCTCAAACGGGTGGAAAAGTCAACTGTTGAGGAAATGATTAAGGCAAAGAAAGGAGTTAACCGTGAACCAGATTCACATTTTTTTGAAATTGGCGATCGCCTCGCTCAACTTAATGAAATTTCTCCTATTTCTGAGGAGGAAATAAAAGCAGAAATTCAATCTTATAAACAGGAGAAACGAAAGTTAACTTAAGTTGATGCGAATTATCTTAGATACCAATACTGTAATTTCTGGACTATTTTGGCGAGGGAAACCTTTTGAGGTTTTGGAATTAATACGTTCAGGGAAAGTTGAAGTTTATACTTCTCAAGCAATGCTAGAAGAATTGTTAGATGTTCTACAGCGTCCTAAATTTTCAAAGAAACTAGCTTTGTTAGAGTCTAGTCCCCAAAAAATGGTTAATAGTTGGATTTCTTGGGTGGAAGTTGTAGAAGTTGCAGAAGTTGAAAAAGTTGTAATTTCAGACCCAGATGATGACAAAATTATTGCCTGTGCTAAATTAGCGAATGCTGATTTTATTATTTCAGGTGATACAGACTTGCTGAATATTAAGGCAGAAGTAACAATTCCGATTGTAAGTGCTGGTGAGTTTATGGATATTTTGGCAAATTCTACTGATGATTCAGGGAGTAGTGATGAATAAGTTCAAGAGGATAAAAGTGTACCCACTTGTTTCTGTTCAAGATGTTGCCAAAGTTCATTATGGAAAATCATTAAAAGCTGAGGAACGAGTATTATCTGGGCTTATTCCTGTGTTTGGGTCTAGTGGAAAAATAGGCACACATGATAAAACCTTGGTAGAATACCCAACTATTATAATTGGACGCAAAGGTTCTGTAGGAAAGGTTACTTATGCAGAGCAAGGTGGATGGCCGATAGATACAACAGTTTTTTATACTGAAATTATCAAACCAAAGAAACTCAATCTTCGTTTCTTTTTTTATGCTCTCAAAAATTCTAATTTAGAGCGTTGGACCATTACAACATCAATACCAGGAATTAACAGAGATGATATTTATAAAACTAAAATCCCCCTCCCCCCAATAGACGAACAGCGCCGAATAGCTGCAATACTCGACCAAGCTGATGCTATCAGACGAAAGAGACAAAAAGCGATCGCTCTAACAGATGAATTATTGCATTCAACATTCCTGGAGATGTTCGGCGACCCTGTTATTAATCCTATGGGGTGGGAGGTAAAAAAATCAGAGGAAATCACAACGAAAATTACAGATGGTGTACATTCGCGGCCACAATATACCAAAAAAGGTGTTCCTTTTATTTCAGTTAAAGACATAACCACTGGAACACTACATTTTAGTGATTGTAAATTTATTACTAAAGAAGCTCATTCAAAATACATTAAGCGGTGTAACCCTTTGTACAATGGGCAAAAAAGGGAAAGCCGAGACTATCCATCGCCTTATGCCTTTTAATTCTGTTAGTGGCCTTGTAAAAACAAAAACCTTTAGAGTCTACACTAGCATTACAAATATTCTTCACTGCCTCTGGATCGACGATCATAACAGTTGTCCATTTGACTTTTTTTTACTTGTTGGGAAACTTGGCCATGTAAAAGGTCTCGAATCTTCTCAATAATTCCTTGATATTGGACTTTGGACAAAAAGAAAAATTGGTTAGCGTAATATTTACACTAACCAGTCGGTAATTGTATTAGAAATCAAATCTGGAATTATCTTCTTTTCTCATATTATTTATCATCCTGA
>JAKQYE010000422.1 GCA_023356605.1 Trichodesmium sp. MAG_R02
CATCCCACCATCAATGGCCTTAATAACTTTTTGTCTTAAGTCATAGCTATAAGGAGAAGGCATAATCTTTCCTAGATAATTTTTCGAGCATTATGTCCTAATCTTTGCTTCGACTGCTATAGATCTATTTTGAGATGAGTTCTCTTAATTTGCCAGAGAACTAAGTCCCCTTTTTTTCCAAAATGAGAATTTCTGAGTTCAAAGTTTTTTCATTGTTAATTTTGTTGTTACCTCGTATAATGTTTAGGCAACTATTTAAGGAGAACTTAAGTCACAATGACGTACCGTAAGTTATTTATTGTTGGCTGTCCACGTTCTGGTACAAGTTGGTTGAGTAGAATGATTGGTAGTCATCCTGATGTTTTACCAGTTCCAAAGGAAACTCATACCTATTCTATAATTATGAACAACTTTACCTATTTAAAAAATCAGAAGTTGAAAGAAAGATTTAGATCGCTAGGATCGATAAAATGGATATGGAGATGTTATGGTTTGAAGCCTTTATTGTTCGGTATTGAATCAGAAGATTTATGGCAGGGAATTTTAAGGCAATATAAGATTTTTCAAAAGGGCAAACATAAAATTGGGCTTCATAATTTAGTAAGTTATACAGAGTTGGAAGAATTAATAGCAAAAGTTAGTTATGGTTCAGAAGATGACTTAACAAAACTCCTAAATTTAAACCAATCAATGTTTGATCGTTTTTGGGAACAAAATGGAGGAACTCAAAAGGATATTATGCTAGAAAAAACACCGGACCATTGGCGCCGTCTTGATGTAATCTTAAATCAGTTTTCGGAAGCGAAAAGTATAGAAATTATTCGAGATGGGCGAGATGTTTGTGTTTCTTATCAGGCAATAGGGAAAACTCAGCGTTGGGCGAAACAAAGCACAAAAACCGTGGCTACAACATGGAAGAAAGCTATTGAGAAAGTACAAAGAGTAAAAGGGGATCTAGAAATGGGTAATCGCATGTACTCATGTCGTTATGAAAACCTCCGTATTCATCCCCAAGAAGAACTGAGTAAAATCTTTGACTTTATCGGTTTAGACTACGATAACACCCTAATTCATAAAATTGTTGACGCAACAGATATTAGTAAAGTAAAAAACAAAGGAGAAGGTAAACATACTCGCAAGGGTTCTATTGGAGAATGGCAAACTAGACTTTCACCAGAACAGATTGCCCTTTGGCAAGAATTGGCTGGAGATACTCTGACTTATTTGGGCTATACCTCACCATAGTTTGATACTCTTTTATCCCACATTCCGCACTTCAAGCATACTACAAGTATATTCTTAACGAATAAGGTGCATTACAACCTATATTATTGCTAATAACTATCAATAGTTTCTGTAATATGTATTTTTACTTATAAAGTTTATAGTTATTATCAGGCAAAGCTTTCAATAGCTAGTCTTATATACTACATTTTGACGTACGGAATGTAAGTTTTATATAGTCAGGACTTAATTGCAAAATTTTAGGAGTATCACGCCACTGAATTACTAATATCCTTGATAATTATCAAAATAAAAAAAATCTGTTAATTAGTATTTTTTCCTCATTCTCTTTCTGAATTTCAAAATTTCCAAAAGACTCTTCTTTTAGTATTGGAGAAACTAATTTCACATCAGTAAATTAATTTAAAAACATATCTTTTCCACAAAACAAACCCCTGTTTACAGGATAAAATTCCTCTTTTATAATGTTATCTACTTCCAGGAAAAATATCGCAAGCATTTCTGGATTTGTGAAATAGGAACCCTGCATATAGATAGTGAAATTCTTACCAGATAAATTGTATTTAGGTTCATAAAATTAAAAATTATTTTTCTCTATCTCTGAAAGTTTACCTCTAAAACCTATTCCATAAGGGGAACCAGATTTATTTCTAAAATTATCCACCCTTTCATGAAATTTAACAAAGTTATTCTGGGATTCTTTTCTACTTCTAAGATAGATTAGTTCTAAATAATTTTTCTCAAAAAAAAATAAACCTTGAACTGGTTCCTTGTGCAGTATGGTTCCTAACTTCAGAAGCAGAAAAACCTAGGGATGATATTTCATTTATCCCATCCGCATCATCTTCAACTATTATAAAAATATGGTCTACTTCCAGATTTTCATACATATCTTAAATTCTCTTGAAATTTTTGGTAGTGGTGTAAGCGATCGCTAATAAAAAATCAACTACTCAAATATCAGTTTTTTTGACCTTTATGGTTGATAGCTAAACCTTTCCATAAAATTATTTCAGCTACTACCTACAACAAACACTTATCCAACTTTTTCGCCATTGTCTCAGCATGACTCCACCATTTTTTACCTCCAGCCCAAATTCGTGAAGGTAAATGACCAACTGCTGCCCAATTTCTAAATTTAAATCCGCGATCGGGAAAATGCAAATTAATCGCTGATAATTATCAAAATAAAAATTTCCTGTTAATTAGTAATTTTTCCTCATTCCCTTTATGAATTTCAAAATTTCCAAAAGACTCTTCTTTTAATATTGGAGAAATTAATGTTACATCAGTAAATTGACTTAAAAACATATTTTTTTCACAAGACAAACCCCTGTTTATAGGATAAAATTCCTCTTTTGTAATATTATCTACTTCCAGGAAAAATATCGCAGGCATTTCTGGATTTATGAAATAGGAACCGTGCATATAGATAGTGAAATTATTACCAGATAAATTGTATTTAGGTTCATAAAATTCAAAGTCATTTTTCTCTATCTCTGAAAGTTTACCTCTAAAACCTATTCCATAAGGGGAACCAGATTTATTTCTAAAATTATCCACCCTTTCATGAAATTTAACAAAGTTATTCTGGGATTCTTCTCTACTTCTAAGATAGATTAGTTCTAAATAATTTTTCTCAAAAAAAATAAACCTTGAACTGGTTCCTTGTGCAGTATGCTCCCTAACTTCAGAAGCAGAAAAACCTAGGGATGATATTTTATTTATCGCATCCGCATCATCTTCAACTATTCTAAAAATATGGTCTACTTCCAGATTTTCATACATATCTTAAATTCTCTTGAAATTTTTGGTAGTAGTATAAGCGATCGCTAATAAAAAATCAACTACTCAAATATCAGTTTTTTGACCTTTATGGTTGATAGCTAAACCTTTCCATAAAATTATTGATTATATTTGATTTATCCCATCCGCATCATCTTCAACTATTCTAAAAATATGGTCTACTTCCAGATTTTCATACATATCTTAAATACTCTTGAAATTTTTGGTATTAGTATAAGCGATCGCTAATAAAAAATCAACTACTCAAATATCAGTTTTTTGACCTTTATGGTTGATAGCTAAACCTTTCCATAAAATTATTTCAGCTACTACCTACAACAAACACTTATCCAACTTTTTCGCCATTGCTTCAGCATGACTCCACCACTTTTTACCTCCGGCCCAAATTCGTGAAGGTAAATAGACATCTCCAAAATAGAAAATAAGGTAAAATTATCAAAACCATTTATTTATAAAGTCTCCCAAATGAATCCAACTTTAGAATATATTTATAATCATCCAAAAGAAACAAAAAGAAT
>JAKQYE010000423.1 GCA_023356605.1 Trichodesmium sp. MAG_R02
ATCCCGCAAGGCATAACGTCTAGTCATTTAGAGCAGTCCTCTTTATTGTATTCCTGTAGTTATTTTTCATAAACATACTATAGCCTTAATGTCAACCTCTTTAATTGATGACACGCCCTAGGATTTTATTATCTACATAAGTTAAATTTCTTGAACTCAATATCATCTGAGTTCTTTCAAAAGAAATTATGGGCTTTATTTAATTCTTATTCCTAAATATCGAAATGTATTTCGTTTAAGTTGACTAAAAGAAGTAGAGATCCTAATTCTTAAGTTCCATTACACAATGAAAATAAAATTTAGAGGAGGTAGGCAAGAAGCAACAAGCATAGGGTTATATACCAGATTAGTTAATCACAAATAATTTTGTCTACTGATTTAAGGGTTTTCCAGTAGTCTATCTGTATTAGAGTTGTTGGGAATTAAGCTCAAAAAGTAGCCAAAAGCATCCTTGATTAAAGGGTAGAGTCTTATTTTTAGCTTGTATGTAATAAAAAGTTAATATAGTAAGTTTTTGATAAGTTTCAGTTTTGATTTCCCCACAACTCTGTTATGTATACTTATAATAACAAGTAGTGATATAAAGTTAATTGCACACACTCTAAAGGCGAAAAGTATAGGGTATAAAAACTACAAATCAGATTGATCAGATTTAAATATATCTACGGTTAAGTAGTTGTGTTTGACATCACAGTCTAATGTTTCTTAGCTCACAGGATTTACCTTAATACATCCATTAATTTAATTTATGTACTCCACCATCAGTAGTTAGCTCTCAAAATCATAATAGATCTATGTCTACTACCATTACTCAAGAACTAAAAATTGAAAACCAAGAACTGTTGCGTCAATATCAACAGTTCCCTTCTCATCAGCTTAGGAACCAATTAGTTAAACTTAATGTTGGACTTGTAAGAAAAGAAGTTTATCTTTGGTTAAATCGATGCCAAGAAACCTATGATGATTTACTCCAAGTAGGGTGTATTGGATTAATTCGAGCAATTGAACGATTTGATCTTTCAAAGGGAAGGGCCTTCAGTTCTTTTGCTATTCCTTATATCCGAGGAGAAATTCAGCATTATCTAAGAGATAAAAGCCCTTCTTTACGCATCCCCAGAAATTGGTTGGCTATAGATCGGCAGGCTATGAAGGTGAGACAAGACCTAAGAATGAAGTTGAAGCGGCAACCTACAGATTTAGAGATAGCTTCTGCTTTAAATATTTCTTTAGACCGATGGCATGAAGTTGAACTAGCCTGTCGTAACCGTACTCCCCTGAGTTTGGATACTCCAGTGCAAGATGAAGCTCATGGCTCCACTTGTTTGGGAGAATTAGTCCAGGATAGTCAGTATCGTAGTTTTCAGTTGGCTCAAGAAGACCAAATCCGTTTACAGCAAGCATTATCTAAATTGGAAGGAGGCACTCGTAAAGTTTTAGAGTTTGTGTTTCTCTGTGACTTAACTCAGAAGGAAACAGCCGAGCGAATGGGAATTAGTGCTGTTACCGTTTCCCGAAGAGTTAAGAAGGGCTTAAAATCTCTACAAAAGATAATGCAGTAACACCTGATAGCTCGAAAAGAAGATGATACCACTTAATTAATAAAGAAAAACCTGTTAATACTAGGTCATTAAGTCAAATCTAGCTTCTCTATAATTCTGATAATATTTTGTTAACAATCATTAACAATGCATAGTGAGATTAACCTGTTGAGGGGGGATCTACCCATGTCCACTTAAAGAACTGCAGAGATTTTTAAACACCTGTATCGTCTTGGTTATCGGCCCTCACAAAATTTTAAATCACTTGACCATGGCCTTAAGTAACTTATGGGGATAGCGCTTACATGGTGGCCTAGTTTTACACCACAAAACTACGTTTATTGTTATATTTTGCCGAAAAATTGGGTTTAAAGCCTCACCCTTCTAGGGCGACTTTTTAGCTGATTTTTTTCCACTGGTTATGTGATCACGCCTTTTAGGTTCATTTGTCATTCTATGAAAGCCAGACTTAAATACTGTATATATCCAACATTGGGACAAAGATACCTATTAGCAAGGCGGCCTAGGCTGTGTCTGTGTAGTCTCGAATGATAGTCTAACTTGCTATCAGGGAAAGTACAAACTAGAAAAGAAAAAACGAATAATTCTGAACCACAAAAACAGTTTATTGTTCTGACTAAAAAGACTGAGGTAAGATTTTGGCTTTCAGAAGTTGTCCGGGCTTAACACTACAGCAATCTTTATACGATGCTTTACCAAGGTTATCAAAACTTTTTTAAATCAATAGGACTTACGCAAAGACACTAATTGTAGTGTAAATATTGGAAATAATTATCAAAAATACACCACATATAGAAGCAATACGTAAGTCCTGATCAACTCAAGGTAACAGAAAAGGTCAACCTATAATAGCTCCCAAATTTAAGAGGAGAATGTCATTGCCAATAGCTGTATTTACAAAGAGTAGATTTAAAGTTAGTCAGCTAATAGCCTTATAAGCCGAAACAGGAAAGCTAAAAATTTTGTGGTCAAGGGAATTACCACCTATTCCATACTCAACTAAGGGTGAATATAGCTAACATTACAAACGTTATATCATAGCATTTTCCCGTAAGTTCCGTGATACCAACTATATTTCGGTCTAGATTGACATCCAGACAGGCCTGAAGGAGAGATATTTCTAACGAGCCGAAGCTCAAGGAAAAGTTGAGTTTTCATCGCCTCCTAATAGCTTAACTCTAGTTTGAAGCTTGTCTCCACATTCCTTTTTTTTCTTGGACTGCCAGCCAATGATTAATCAGTCAACACAATAGCATATGTATTTAAGGAAACAACTAAAAAGTTAGGCGCTTATGGGGGAGACTTTAAACTTAATTTTTCGGTAAAAGCCATAGATTAAAGTTTGCCTTTCATCCAGTGCTTAAACAAATTCTCTTTAACCATACTTTGTCGCAATACTTCCATTAAACATTCTTGGGCTTCTTCCAAATTCAAGCTTTTAACTTGGTCTCGCAGAACTTTTAATTTGAACTGTTGCTCAACAGTTAAGCTGTTAGGTATTTCCATAATTAACTTCTCCTTACCTAGATATTGGCTAGTATGTTAAGGCCATTAATTCTCAAAGTATATTTATATCTACACGTAAAGTATTGTAACATTTACTTGACATACTGTCAATTATACAAATTATTAAATTAATTTATTCGATATAAAGTTGACATTAATTTAACAAAGTCTCACTGCTCTTAAGGATAGAGTTTAATAGGACTTGCTGATTGAATCTATAGTTATTCTGAATAAGAGTGGTACAACATAGAAAGTAAAATACAAACACGAATAAACCATTTAAAGAATGTCTTACAGTAAGGATTTACGAAAAAGAGTCATTGATTATATTGAAAATAGAGGAAGTATTTTATCGGCCTCCAGAATCTATAAAGTGGGACGTTCTACAATATATCGGTGGCTAGCAAGAGTAGAATTAAAACCGACAAAAGTCACAAGACGTCAGCGAAAACTAGATTGGGAGGCATTAAAACAAGATAG
>JAKQYE010000424.1 GCA_023356605.1 Trichodesmium sp. MAG_R02
CTGCGTAAGTCCTGTTACTAATAACTATCAATAGTTTTTGTAATATGTATTTTTACTTACAAACTTCAGAGTTATTATCAGGCAAGGCTTTCAATATCATGTCTGATACACTACATTTTGACGTGCGGAATGTAAGATATAACTAAACAGAAATACTCACAATTGACTGATAAGATGAATTCGGTAGTTTTTACCTCAGAGTTGAAACTGTCAAAAATTCATATTCTCTATAATACATAAAATCATAATTATGGTAGAGCACAAACGTATTGGTATCTTAACCAGTGGGGGAGACTGTGCAGGTTTAAACGCTGCAATTCGGGCAGTAGTATATCATGCAGTAGGAACTTACAATTGGGAAGTCTTAGGGATTCGTCAAGCTACTTACGGATTAATGGAACGTCCGCCACAGACACTTAAACTTGAGATTGAGAACATTGATCCGTTACTAATGGCAGGCGGCACAATTTTAGGAACTACAAATAAAGGGGATCCTTTTGCTTTTCCTATTTCAGATGGTACTTTCCATGATCGCTCTGAAGAAATTATCGATGGTTATCGTTTACTTGAACTTGATGCTTTAATTGGTATTGGGGGAGATGGTAGTTTAGCTATCCTCCGCAAACTCGCTCAACAAGGAAACTTGAATTTAGTGGGTATCCCTAAAACTATTGATAATGATGTCAATTATACTGAACTGTCTATTGGTTTTGATACTGCTGTTAAAATTGCCACAGAAGCACTAGACCGTTTACATTTTACTGCTGCTAGTCATAGTCGCATTATAATTTTAGAAGTAATGGGGCGAGATGCGGGTCATATTGCTCTGAATGCTGGTATTGCAGGTGGTGCAGATGTGATTTTGATTCCGGAAATTCCTTATAAAATAGATAACATTTGTAACTATATTCGCAAACGTCAGAATTTAGGCAAAAATTACTCCTTGATTATTGTAGCAGAGGCGGTGCGGACTGAAGTAGGGGAGGCAGTGACACAAGATGATTCATTTGGTAAGTCTCTATTTGGCGGTATTGGGCATTATCTAGCAGATAAGGTCTCTGTTTGTAGTGGTGCGGAAACTCGTGTTACCGTGTTAGGTCATATTCAACGAGGCGGTGTTCCTTCTGCCACCGACCGCTTAGTTGCTTCAGCTTTTGGAGTGGCAGCGGTCGATCTAATTGCTGAAGGAAAATATGACCAGATGGTAACTTGGCAAAATCTACAAGTTGTCAGTGTGCCAATTGGAGAAGCGATCGCTAAGTATAGAGCAGTAGACCCTAATGATACTCTAGTCAAAACTGCTCGAAGCATGGGCATTTGTTTTGGAGATTAAGTCAAATTATCTCCCCAAAAAAGCAAATGCACAATGGCTTTGTTATATGAAAGTGGCGATCGCTCAAAAAAAAGACCTACTCTACAGGTATTGGGATTAAAGCTAGCTATTATGGCGTTTTTAGCTTTTTATAGGTTTTGGAGACCATACCCCTAGGGTGAGGTGATGTTTTCTAATTTTTTCGGGGGTAGGGGGTGAGACCCCAAACTCTAACGTCATAGTTCTTCTAACTTTGGGCCTACTTTGGGATGAAGGGTTTGCAGAGGATTTGGAGACCATACCCCTACAGATTTTTTCAGATAATTTAGCGCATTTATAGAACGGTTTATTTTTGGTTTTCCATCAATATTCATCGGAGTTTGGATACTAAAATCCTATGGTTTTTCCCATATAAGGTCTAATACAAAATCTCCTTGATTTACAGAATGGTTTATTGAATTATCTAAAACTAAACCATCTGTTTCTGCAAAAACATCTAGAATTTTTGGCAAATCTTGATTTTTGTTAAAGTTTAATATTTGATAAATACGCTGATTTTGTTTGACAATTTTACCAGGTTCAACTCGATTTTGAATCATGCCACCTACAGGAGCATAATAAGATTTTATCTCTTGTTTAGGAGTAAAAACTATTTGATGATCCCCTAATTCCGTCAAGGGAAATTCAGGAATTTTCAATAACTTTTTATTTGCCAAATAATTTTTCAATCCCCGAATACCTTTTGCCACCGATTCTGGGCTCATTTTCATTCCTGAACCTAATTCTAATGTCCATGATTCTATATCAAATTTAATTGGTTTTCCTAGGTTTTTCAAATTCCTTTCTAAAGCTAACCAAGGTTTTAAAAATCCCTCATCAAAAGTATTTCCTTCATATTCACCTTCACCCAAGAAAATTCCATAATCTAAAAGAAACCACCTAGCACTCTCTTCTCTACCATGAAAACAATAAAGATAATCTAAACTTTGATTAGTTGAACTATGTAAGTCTATCACATAATCTGCATCTAAACATAATGATTGAAGTTGATATCTATATTGTTTATAGAAAGGTGTACTACTAGGAGAGTTGATTTTTTCTAATTGCTGATTAAAACTGTGTAAAATTTTCTGGCGATAGTTATTTTTTATTTCAGTTTCAGACAAGTTGATTTGAGCTTTGGCAAAAGCTTCAATATCTACATCTTCCTTTTCATAATCCCAAAATATTCGGTTCCAATCTTTACCATCATAGCTGTTATATCTACCTGATGAAAATTGATGTGATCGCAAATTAACTCCTTCAGGATTACAAACAGGTACTAACAATATTTCCCCTATTAGTTGACTATTATCCAAATTCATTAAAAATTCTATTAAGTGATAAATAACAGCATTACCACTAATCTCAGCCCCGTGTAAATTGGCCTGTATATAAGCTTTTTTTCCTGTTTGATTTCCAGTGAATTTATAAACTTGTAAATCCCAAAAATCCCCAGAAGCAAATTGCCTTAAAGGTATAGTATAAATATTTGGTTTCATCAATTTATTTAAGTAGCTAGAGCTGACACCTGAATTATTACAATATTTTGACAAATGGAATATAGCAATCCTTAGAGTGTTCGTGCCAAAAATCCTATTACTTTTTAGGGAATAGGAAACAGGGGAAAGAGAATAGGTAAGAGTTTCAAAAGTTTTATTTACTTTTTGATTTGTCACAACCTATTTAGTATTACTATATGAATAAGAAAGTACTAAAAAGAAGATGCTAAAAAAGGTTTGATTTGTTTAATAATAGTTTCCTGCTTCATAAAACCGATATAAAACCTCACATAGGGTGATATTTTATTGTTGACTTCCTGCTTTCACTGAGACTGTCGGCGGTTACTCATCCACAGGCATCCACGGGTCTTGCCCAACCGCATTTCTTAAATTAATTATTCTAACAAGTCCCGAGGCATAGATATGCCACACTCAGGATAATCATAAGTTCTAAGGTGACTGGGCATATCTTTAACATGATCATAGCTGCTGCAAGTCTTTGATGATGGAAAAAATCTGTCTACTACTATTCTATCTCCTCCGTGCTACTGAGTTTTATATTCAAGCTGTCTTCTCAACTCATAAAATCCTTAGTCAGCTATAGACCTAAGCTAGCTAAAGCT
>JAKQYE010000425.1 GCA_023356605.1 Trichodesmium sp. MAG_R02
GTACAACTTTCAGACAAAAAACAAAAATAACTTTCAAATGAATATTTGGGATTTTGGCGGACAGGAAATTTATCACGCTACCCACCAATTTTTCTTAACCAAACGCTCCCTATATATCCTCATCGCTGATACTCGCAAAGAAGATACAGACTTTTATTATTGGCTAAATGTAGTAGAACTATTAAGCCATAATAGCCCCTTATTAATAGTTAAAAACGAAAAACAAGAACGGCAATGATAAATTAATCAACGGGCATTGCAAGGGCAATTTACTAATATCAAATAAATCTTAGCTACCAACCTTGCAACTAATCGCGGTTTAGAAGAAACTATCAGAGAAATCCAACATCGTATTAGTATATTACCCCATATTGGCAGTAGTTTACCTAAAACTTGGAAAAAAGTCCGGGAAGTATTAGAATCAGATACCCGTAACTATATTAGTCTGACAGAATATTTATCTATTTGCGAACAAAATGGCTTTAAAAAAAGGGAGTATAAATTACAGTTAAGTGGCTATTTACACGACTTAGGAATTTGTCTTCATTTTCAGGATGACCCACTGTTAAATAAAACAGTTATTCTCAGACCAGAATGGGGAACAACAGCAGTTTATAAAGCTTTAGATAATCAGACAGTTCGTAATAATTTCGGCAAATTCACTAAAGATGACTTAACCAACATCTGGAATGAAGAAAAATATCTGGATATGCGCGACGAGCTACTGCAGTTAATGATTAAATTTAAACTCTGTTATAAAATTCCATGTACTTCTAAAATAGGCAAAAGTATTTATCAAGAACAGCCATGAATTATTATCAAAATATCTAACAGATCAATTGAAATATCCTTCAATTAAAATGAAGGTTATTTGACTTGAATTACTATTGTTTTTTTTGAATAAAAATAGTTAGGCGATTGCGTTCCGCAAAGCTGGGCTAACGCACGTGACAAAGCGTGAAGTTCGTGGAAATCGTCTGCGCTATATATATAGTCATTCTGGTTAAGATTGAGACCTGATCTTCCTGGCTTTAAAGGGTTTTAGGTGAAAAAGTGCCCCATTCTTATTTGGAATGACTATAGTGTCTTTGCGTAAGTCCTGTTCAGTTTAATAAACAGTTTTACTTCATTGTAAATAATCCTATGTTCTCTGGTCCTAAAGATACTGGCTTCACTACTTCTATTTGGTATCCCACATTCCGCACTTCTTAAAACTAAATTGATAAGTTTTATTAAACTATCGCCCCTAATGCTTGTCCTGAAAGCTTTATAGCTATGGGAGTTAATATATATGAAGATATGCGAAATGTTGGTAAAATTATTTCCATTTTACTATAGTAATAATTCTATTACTCTATAGATATACCACGGCTATACATTATAGTATAAATAAATAGGTAGGAAAGGCAAGACTACATTGATTATACCCGCCATAAAATAAATACAGGACTTACACAAGAATATTAATTGTAGTGTAAATATCGGGAAAAAATTATCAAAAACACACTATATATAGAAGCCATACGTAAGTCCTGAAATAATTGAACCAATTAAATCTTAGGATAGTTTCAGTGGTTTTTTGTGTTTTATAATGATCACTATATCTCAGGACTTACGCAAAGACACTATACTCATTCTGGTTAAGATTGAGACCTGATCTTCCTGGCTTTAAAGGGTTTTAGGTGAAAAAGTGCCCCATTCTTATTTAGAATGACTATATATATAGCGCATGACAATTTCGACGAACTTCACTACGGACACTACATCCAGTGATAGCAAATGTCATATTCCAATACATATAGAGTTTCTAAGGCGGATTTGCGTAAATCCTGATGATAAAAAATGTAAAATGGATAACAAAACACCAGGCCACAATCGTTACATGATTGAAGAGATAAAACACAAAATGCAATACAAATTATTAGGAAAAAGTGGTTTAAGAGTATCCGAACTTTGTTTAGGTACAATGACCTTTGGCGAAGATTGGGGTTGGGGGTCTTCTAAAGAAGAAAGCCAGAGAATTTACCAAATTTTTCGCGAAGTTGGTGGTAATTTCATTGATACTGCTAATATTTACACAAATGGGACTAGCGAAAAGTTTCTTGGTGAATTTATTGCCACCGAAAGAGATGCTATTGTTTTAGCAACTAAATACACTAACGGCTTGGGAGATAATAATCCTAATGGTGGGGGAAACCAACGTAAAAATATGGTCCAATCCGTAGAAGCTAGTCTCAAACGTCTTAATACTGACTATATCGATCTGTTATGGTTACACACTTGGGATTTTATGACTCCTGCTGAGGAAGTCATGCGGGCATTTGACGATTTGGTGAGAGCTGGAAAAGTATTATATATAGGCATTTCCGATACACCTGTTTGGGTTGTTTCTCAATGCAATACCTTGGCGGAATTAAGGGGATGGACGCAGTTCATTGGTTTGCAAATAGAATATAGTTTAATTCAGCGCACCCCAGAAAGGGAATTTTTACCAATGTCTCGTACTTTAGATATCGGTGTTACTGCTTGGTCTCCTCTTGCTAATGGTTGGTTAAGTGGGAAATATACCAAGCCTAACCAAACCTCAGAAGAGAAAAGACTAGATAGTGAAATGATGAAAGGTTTTTTAGAGCAGAGCCCTCGCAATACTGCTATTGCTCAAGAAGTAGATAAAGTTGCTCAACAAATAGGAAAAAGTTCCTCACAAGTAGCTTTAAGTTGGTTATTGAATAAAGGGGTAATTCCAATTGTTGGGGCCAGAAAAGTTTCTCATATTCAAGATAATCTTCAATGTGTTGATGTGGAATTATCCCCAGAACAAATTCAGCAATTAGATCGAGTCAGTAAAATTGAACTAGGTTTTCCACATGATTTCTTGAAAACAGATATGGTGAGAAACTTTATTTATAATGGAACATTTGAGAAAATTAAAAATCATCGTTACTTACGATTAATGGATTAAATTACCGAAAATTGGGTTTAAAGCCTCGCCCTTCTAGCAGGGCTTTTTCATTCTCCAAAATTGGTAGTCAATTTTTGGAGAGAAGTTATGTTTTTTCCTCGAGTTAAAATAAAGGGGTTCAAGAATATAGCAATCCTAAGTAGGTTGCGACAAAATTCCATACTGAAAAAGTTTTGGGAAATTGAATATTTGACCATCCGCAAAAAACTTAAATAGCAACTTAAATACTTTAAAAGAACTGCAAAGATGATAAAAACAGGACTTACGCAAAAGAACTACTTGTAGTGTAAAAATCTGAGTTTGTTGCCAAAGATACACTATATTTTGTTGCCAAAGATACACTATATATAGCAGTACTGCGTAAGTCCTGCTGATATTAACAAACTGATCTCTAAGGACCGAAAACTAGACACTTTTTTTAAGTCCAAAAATCCTGAAACTTTTATGTATCAATGTTTTTAGACTTAATCAGCAAACCC
>JAKQYE010000426.1 GCA_023356605.1 Trichodesmium sp. MAG_R02
TATTGAGCAAACTGAAGAAAATTGGAATCAGGTTATTGATATTAACCTCAAAGGAGTTTGGTTATCGATGAAATATCAAATTCCTGAAATGTTAAAAAATGGCGGGGGAGCAATAGTGAATAATGCTTCCATATTCGGATTAGTAGGTAGTCCTAATTTGTCAATTTACTGTGCTAGTAAACATGGTGTAATAGGCTTAACAAAAGCTGTTGCTTTGGAACAAGCAACAGCAGGTATTAGAATCAATAGTGTTTGTCCTGGTATAATTCAAACAGATATGGTTGACCGTGTTTTTGGCAAGGATGATGAGAGTGAAGCTAAAGTACAAATAGTAGCAGCACACCCTATTAGTCGTATTGGTCAACCAGAAGAAGTAGCCAATGCTGTTGTTTGGTTATGTTCTGATGCAGCTAGTTTTATTACTGGTCATTCTCTCGCAATAGATGGTGGTTTTACTGTGCAATAGTGGAAGTTATATTCCCTGATTAATAGAGTATTTTACTAAGGAATTTTGATTCATTTTTGTGAGCTATTAAAGCAAAAAAATCTCTGATTTGCTCTTTTTACTTGGGAGAAAAATTTTTTAGAATTAGTGATTATTCAAAAATAATCGCTAATCTTATCTGAGTAATGATTGGATAATTTTGCCCAAATTTAATGTTGTTTACACAACCATAAATTATGAGTAACGAATTTGATGGAAAAATTGCTCTGGTTACTGGAGGAAGTTCTAGTATCAGCTAGAATTTAGAATTGAGAATTTAGAATTTAGAAAGGTTTTTTCTCAAGGGGGGCATACAATCAATTTGTCCTTTAAATGCACAAAAACTTAGTTGCAAAGTTTTTTGTTGATAGTTATCTCGGTAAAAATTTGCTCATTTTTATAGCTATAAATTAAATCTAGTTAATTGAAAAAAAATCTAGATATTGCTGTTTTAATTCTTGTATCTTCTGTGTCTAGGGATTAGGGGAGGTTCTAGAGGTTGATATGATTTTAAACTTTCATCTCCTGTCAAAATTTTTACCTTATTTCCTAACCTATTATAATAGTCAGCAAAAAGTATGGCATCCCTACCTAATCTTCCCACAGATTCAGACCATACTTTTTGCATATCTCCTTCTGGTAATTTCGCCAGATATTTTAATCGAAGTTTTTTCAAATATTTTGGATAAAAACACAGCTTCTATTCAAAAAATGCAATTAGACTAACTTCCTAAAAACCTAACTTTTTAGTTTTTAGTTTTATGTTTTCTGTTAATTTACGAATATAGATATCTTTATCTTTTTCCATAGCACTAAGAATAATTTTTTTTTCGATAAATTCATCATATTGAATTATGGATTTATAAGCTTCTAATCGTACAGATACCTAAGAATAAGTGCATAGATTCATTAAAGTAGATATGATTAATTTTCCATGAGACTTAGTAATATCTTGGGAATAAAATTGATCTCTTTTACCAAAAATTTTAATCAGATTAATTAGATGCCAAGGTTTTATTGTTGAAACTTGGGAAATAACTGCAAGTAGAGACATAATTAGTTCTTTTTCAATCTTCCGTTTTTCAAAAAGACCTAATGTGTAGCGGTGAACTCTAGTTTCTTCATCCAACAATAAACCAGTTAGATATTCCGCTGGCTGTTTACCATAACGATTTCTTAATAGCCAGGCACAATAGACTCGGTATTCTGAAAGATAAGCATTATCATATTTGGTTAGCATTTTGTATAACAATTCATCATCTGCCAAGTCTAAAGAAGTCAGTGCATTTAAGGTACTGTGAAGCTCCATTTTTCCAAGATTATAAATACCTTCCTCTATTAGTGCAAAATCTACTGAATAAGAATACTAATAGCATTTAATTTCATTTCTTCTTTGTAGTGATAGCGTCCTGGAGGAAGACGCGGAGTTTCATCTCCAGATATTTGATTTTCACTGGACTCCCCTTTCTCTATAAAATTTTCTAGCTCTTTTATCTCATCTTTTGAAAGTAGAGTCTGAGTATTACCAATTTCTAATATTCTACTAATCATCTCTCTTATTAAAGGGTAATTAGGATATTGACGTAAGACTTGAATAATTATAGGTGCTAGCTTCTCCTTAATTTCACCTCTAGCAATTCTTTCAAACTTATCTAAAGCAATTATTAATTCGTCACCAATGTTATTAATATCAATTCTTTCAAAAGCTTTAAGCATGACAATTTGTCTGGAAGCAACAAACTCATTTTCTGATGTGGCGAGCAGAGAAATTATCCTATTAACCAATTATCCATTTCGCTTCAGCATTTTATCCAGAAAAAGAATTGCTCCAAAAGCAGGAGAAAAACTACTTAATGTACTGACTACTTCTTGTAGGAAAATTTCAATTGCTGTTTCTAATTCTTGAGATATTGCAAGTTGTTCTAACCAACTTCGTGCAATGATATACTCCATAAATTCGTCATAAAGGAAGCAGACATTTCTCTGAATTAGCGAAAATTGTAAGTTTTTTTCAAAGATTAAATTCTCAGAGCGAATTAAGTTATATATAGATGTACTTTTGTTTGTTTCTTCTGGTGTTATTTCTAACTCAGAAAGATTGAGGCTAGTTTTTCTTTTCAACCACATTCGATGACCAAGCTTGGTTAGAAAACCTATAATTTGTTCAGTTCTGAGAAGACCAAGCTGCTCAATAATTTTTGCTTCTACACGTTCTATATATAAGTTAAATACCGACAATAGTTCAAGATTACTTACTTGATCAAATAGATTGTATAAGGTTCTCCAATAATAGTACAGTTCATCAAGTATGCTAAAAAACCATGTAACTTAGCTCCTGAATGTGATGGCCCTGTTAAACATCCACCTCGGAAGCTAACTGTCTTTATCTCGAAGTATTTGCCATATTCCTGCACCAAAATATCTGCCGCAACTTTAGAAGCTCCAAACAGAGAATGCTTAGAATTATCAATACTCATAGATTCATCAATTCCATTAACATACTGATGATTTGGATTGATTTCCCAGCGAGTTGCTAATTCTTGTAAGGGTAGTTTATTTGGTGTATCTCCGTAAACTTTATTTGTTGAACAATGAATAAAGGTGCTATTAGGACAATATTGACGGGCCGCTTCTAATAAAATTAGTGTGCCATTGGCATTCACAGTAAAATCTGTGTGAGGATCTTGAGCTGCCCAGTCGTGAGAAGGTTGGGCTGCGGTAAAGTCTTTGACTCTTAAGCTTTTCCTGGTTTGTCCACATAAATGCTTAAGACAAGAATTGCGATCGCTACTAAAGCAAATTCTATAGGCTCCATTTTAAATGAACTTTATTGCTTAATGGAAAAAGGCAGTTGATTTTTCCCGATTAGGAAATTTGCCAGTTTTTTGACTGTTATGAGTGAGTGAATAAATTGAAATTAACCCAATCAAAAATATCCTCAAAATGGTTGAT
>JAKQYE010000427.1:0-1755 GCA_023356605.1 Trichodesmium sp. MAG_R02
TTGCTCTACTAAGACTAGCTGAATAATGAATTTAACTTTTTTTATAGTTAAAAAATGTATGCCAGAAGGTTGAGAAAAAATTACCCCATCTGGTTGTTTGTGGAGCCAAGAAATCCTTTCCTGAATCCCTTCTAAATTTCTAACTTGCCAATCTTTTTGATTATTCATTGTGAAGAAAGAAGTAATATTAATTTTAGTAGTTTTGGTATAAATAAAATAGAAAAACCAGGTTTATATTAGATGCCCGACCATACTGACATCTGTCTTCCATAAACCCGGTTTATTATAATACTCCAAAGTCAGTATACTTGATATTATACCAATTCCCAGAAATAATGGGATACCAATATCACAACTTCAATTATGAAGTAATACCAAATCCGATCATCGAAAGTATATTTTTCAAATTCTTCTCTAACCCTTCTTTCTGCCTTCTACCCTCTAGGTTCTATATCTTAATACAATTCATACTTTAATAATGTACAAGCTATCGGACCATTATAAACAGGAATTCTCCCAGAAGTTCTTAACCCTACCTGTTTAGATAACTGTTTATTTCCTGTTAAAATAAAAGCCGTCCAACCAGTAAAACGTTGTTTAAAAATATCTCCTAACATCTTATAAAATTCACCCAATTTTTCTACTTCTCCTAAACGCTCACCATAAGGAGGATTACAAATAATAATTCCTTTTTCTGCGGGAGGTTCTAAATTGGATAAATCTGTTTGTATAAACCTAATTTTATCTCCAACACCACATTTTTCAGCATTATTACGAGCTTGAGAAAGCACTTCCAGATCTTTATCACTTCCGATAATTATTGATTTTAATTCAGTTAATTGACTATTCTTAGCTTCTATTAATAAATCTTGCCAAATCGACTTATTAAAATCACGCCAATTCATAAAAGAAAATTGATTTTTGAACAATCCAGGTGCAATCTTTAATGCTTTTAAACTTGCTTCTAAAGGTAAAGTCCCAGAACCACATAAAGGGTCTAAAAAAGGTAAATCTGGAGAATATTCTGCCATCTCCAATAAAGCTGCTGCTAAAGTTTCTTTAAGAGGAGCAAATCCCATTGCCAATCGATAACCACGCTGATGTAAACTACTACCAGAACTATCTAAACTAAGGATACAATTATTATATTCAATATGACCATTAATGAATATCTGAGGATTTTTAGTATCAATATTTGATCTATAGCGAAATTTTTCTATTTGTTGCTCAGTAATAGCATCCTTTATTTGCAGAGCAGTATAATGAGTATGTTTTAATTTTTCATTAGTTCCCGTGCAGTGAACTGCCAATGTATTTTTAGGAGAGAAATACTGCTGCCAAGGAATTTTTTTTATTTCTTTATATAAAACTTCTCGGTTAACACATCTCACTTGTGCAATAGGAACTAAGACTCTAAAAATAGTTCTAGCCCAAAGATTAACCCGATAAAGTAAAGTCTTATCCCCAGTGAAACTTACCCCTGTAAATTCAGGAGATATATTTTGAGCTCCTAAACTTTCTAATTCTTGGGCAGCAATGGTTTCTAACCCTTGAGCAACTTTTGCATAGTATTGATTCATTGCCTAGAAATAATTTTGGTATTTAGTCTAAAATAACTGTATTTGGTGCTATGGTAGGAAGAATAGGATGATACAATCAGTTAAATAATTGATTAAGATTTTCAGTGTTAGAGTTTGACTACTTCCTGTTACTGTACTTTAAAAATAAATCAAAAAACTATTTATTTAACTCTTT
>JAKQYE010000427.1:1855-3420 GCA_023356605.1 Trichodesmium sp. MAG_R02
TCTTTAATCATACTATCAAAAATCAAAAACATGAGACAAAACCTAACTAAAACTTTAGCTAGCTATAATCACTTAATTTCTCAAATATTCCCAGAAAACCCTTGGCTTTGATTTTAAACAATACCCAGAAGATTTACAAGGTTGGAATGGTAGACATAAGGTGTTTGCTCAAATTATATCTTAAGTCAAACCTAAACTTATTATTGAGGTAGGAGTGTGGAAAGGAGAATCCACGATAGGCTTGTAGGGACGTTGCATGCAACGTCCCTGCTCTGGTCTGCCGACATGAAAACTGCTGTATTCCCCTACCACAAACCAGCGTAAATGCCGCCATAATCTTAAAAACCCTTGGTATTAAAGGGGATGTTATACATATAGATGCAGGTCATGATTTCGAAAATATTTATTCAGATCTTGTAAAATATTAGGATTTGCTAACGGAAGAAGGGGTATTAATAGGAGATGATTTTGCACCAAACTGGCCAGAAGTTCAGAGAGCAGTAGAGTGCTTTTGTTCGGAACGCAAACTTAAGTTTATTGTAGAAAAACCTAAGTATATAATACGTGGCAAAAATGATGTTGAAAGTCATAAAAATGATTTTGAGTTTTTCTAGTAGTAGTTACATATGAAAAGTAATTTAATACTTTGACTAAAGTCAAAATTGTCGGTATTGCTGATGATATTATCCTCATTAACCCTAATAAAATTAAAATATTTATACCTTTTATTTTTGCCCCATTATTCCTTAATTCAAATTAGAAAACAGGAGAGCAATCTGAAATATACCTCCCACTACTATCTCTAGAGACTATATATCCTTGATATGGGTTTGTTAATTCTATAAATCTTTGAGTCCCACTACCAATTTCTTCATTTCCGGTAACTTCTATTCTTTGACTATTTTCTACTATCCCAAGTCTACGACTCGCCGAGTTCCGTGTCTCAAAAATATATAATCCATTTGCTCTCAATACATAACAAATTTTTGTCTTAATTCTTCTTTTAGGTTGGTGATTAATTACAGGTTCAGTGAGGCCATTCTGTGTTCTTGAATCTACACGATATTGGTCTGGGCCAATAACATATTCAATCCCTTGTACTGGGTCATAAGCGGCCCAAGAAGTACCTCTTTTTATAGCATTACCAATGATCAACCAATCTTGCTCAGTTCCATTTTTGGGTTTACTAATGAATATATATTCACCTTTGACGGTTTCGCAAATATTGATCCTAAAATTTGTAGTTTCATAATTTGCTTTCTCAGAGCCATATCCATAACAGGTTTGTCCCTGGGATGGCATAATTATAGTCCCCAATACTAAGGCCGTTGTCAAACTTCCAACAGTGGCTAATTGGTGTTTCATTATTTTTCCCCTTTCTGCCATTGGATAGTAGCAAAACTAGATGATCCTACCAGAAGTTGAGAAAAATATCTATCCTAAAATAGGTTTGTCAAGTCTAATTTGACATTCTTAACTTTCTAATAAACTTTTCTATCAAAAACTTAGAGCTGATTTCTAAACTTAGCTGAAAGTATTATATTATCTACTTTTTAGTAATTTGT
>JAKQYE010000428.1 GCA_023356605.1 Trichodesmium sp. MAG_R02
AAGAGTTTTAACAGTTTTATTTACTTTTTGATTTGTCGCAACCTATTTAAGACCGCTATAGTTGCTTTATTTCACCAAAGTTAGGTTCTAAATTAACTTTTGTTATAGCTCAATATTAATAGTTCTAGGGAGTAGAAGAATCGGATAGAAAACAGGAATAATTATACCCATATTTTAGCTACACAAATTCAACGATTTTGTTTTCTATTTATTTCCAATAACACTCCGATAAATGAGCCAAATATACCTCCAATTATAGCTCCCCAAAAAGGAATAAATAGGGGGCTTAAACAAATATAAACTTCCTCTAAACCATCAGCACAATTTAGAGGTTGAATTTTTTTATGAGCTATAATAATAAAAATAACTGTAGTTAAAAGTGAAGTGAAAGTGCCTGCATTAAATATTCTCATTGTACATCTAAACTTAGTAATTAAGCTAGTAATTGCACCAACTATGCCTCCAATAGTACCTCCGATAACAATACCTAAACCAGCACCAAATAATGAAATAAACCATACAAAAACTATGGGAAGTATACTACTCATCAAATCCTCCTAATATGAAATATGTTAATGTTTTTTACCAAAGATTGATAGGGAGATTTATCTCACTAAGGTACAACTGTGGCGAGCAAGATGCCCGTACTATAAAGGTTCCATATTTGTACTTTATATACTAGGAATATGGTAAGACCATAGCAGAAACCAGATTGATCGACGAAATTTCCTGAAAAACAATAATCAGAATTGGGGTAATAAACCTAGTTTCTTATACCAATGCACTTTAAAGATGTCACAAATAGTTTCAAGCTTTAGATGTGAAATAATTTCCTGAAATTACTCTAGCCTCAAAGTTTTAAGTCTATAAAATCTGACTTTTAGCTTTTTATTTTTGAATGCATAATTTCCGTGAAACGGTATTATTTGGCTATGTAAATCTTGAGGGCATTAAAAATATTCATTATTTTGACATATTCGAGTTTAGACTAACTCAAAAATTACGCTATATGTAGCGTAGTTATTCAAAGTTTAACCATTATATATGCTGTGGAACATTTCGTCTAAACTCCAATAACATAGCGACCGCCTATTTTCTCATATATTTCCCATAAAAAAATTAGTTGCCAGCAGAAAAAATTACTACTAACAACCAACTATTAACTATTAATAAATCAATATCAACTTATCTAGAATAAATAGGCAAAGAAAGTTGAGGTTGAGTTTTTGATTTCTGACCATTAATATTAGAATATTCTGGATATAATAAGAGCTGACGAATCAAACGAGCAATCATCCGTTGAGTCAAACCACCTGCCACTTGTTGCCCCATTTTTTGCATCTCTGGTTTACCTAATATATTTGGTACCAACTGTACTAACTGCATAGGATCAAAACCAGGAGTATTTTGAATAATTTGCCAGATATTTTTAATATGTTCTACTCTCTTTTCCTCTACTGTATTTCTAGATGTAGTAACTGCAGTTTTTTCTAACTTCATACCTAACCATTCACCAACTTTAGTCCTGACATTAATAAATGTATTTCTCGATGCTAAATCTAGATTATTAATTAGTTCTTCAACTAAATGAACCCGGATAAAATCTCCCCGTTCAGATAATAAAAAAATTAGAGCTTGATCTAATACTTTGCTAATATTATAATCATCACTATTACTAGCGTTTCTTAACAAGTTTTCTAATCTATTCCAACGAAAATCACCATCTTTAAAAAGTAAATCTCTTAAAGAAGTTCTCAACTCAGGAGAAGGGTCAGTCAATAAACGTTTAGCTACATAAGGATAAGCTTTACTCAGCACTTTAAAATTAGGCTCAACATTAATAGCAATACCTTCCAAAGTTACCAAAGAGCGAATAATCAAAGCATAATAAGCAGGCACCCGGAATGGATATTCATACATTAAAGCTGATAACTGGTCTGTAATACTCTTAAAATTAAGTTCTGCCACACTTGCACCAAGAGCATCATTAAACACACCAGCTAATGCTGAAATAATAGGTGTTAAATTAGTTTCCGGACTCAAAAATTCTAGCTTTACATAATCCTGAGCTAAAGCTTCAAAATCACGATTTACCAAGTGCACGACTGCCTCTAATAAACCATATCGCTGATAAGGTTTAACCTCACTCATCATGCCAAAATCTAGATAAACTAGTTTACCATCTGGACTTGCTAATAAATTACCAGGATGAGGATCTGCATGAAAAAAACCATGTTCTAATAACTGTCTCAAAGAACATTGAACACCAATTTCTATCATATATTTTGCATCAATATTTTTCGCTTTTATAGCTTCTACATTAGTTAGCTTAGTACCCGTTATCCACTCCATTGTCAACACACGACGACCCGTATATTGCCAATAAATTTTAGGAACATAAATATCTTTCATATGACCATAGAGTTGTTGGAATCTTTCAGCATTTCGACCCTCTTGATTGTAATCCATTTCCTCAAATACTCGAGTCCCAAACTCATCCATTATGGCAACTAAATCACTACGGAGTCGCTGCACGTGTTTATCTGCCCAAATAGCTAGTTCTCTTAATATATAAATATCTAAAGCAATGCTTTCTGCTAAACCAGGACGTTGTACTTTTACTGCTACTGTTTCGCCTGTTTTTAGTTTGCCTTTATACACTTGCCCAAGGGAAGCAGCAGCGATGGGATTTGATGTTAATTCTGTATAAATTTCTGCTGGAGTAAAACCTAATTCTTCTTCTATAAAATGATAAGCAACTTCATTGGGAAAAGCTGGTAATTGGTCTTGTAGTTTGGTCAACTCATCTAAATATATTGGAGAAGCTAAATCTGGCCGAGTAGATAAGGCTTGTCCTACTTTAATAAAGGCAGGGCCGAGATTGGTCAGAATTTCTCTTAACCAGATTGCCCGTTTTCTTTCATTTTTAGTGGCATTACCAGTAACTTTGTCCAACCACCAGCTAAAAGCAAATAATACAAAGGTCCATAAGATACCAATTTGTCTTTTCCAGACTTTTAAAGGACGTTTATTGTAGAAAGCTGTAATCGCATCCGGATCATAGTGTAGGGTATTGTTGTCTGTTGTCTCTGGAGGATTTTGAGACTTAAGGGTATCTGTGTCCATGTGCATTGCCTCTACTTCTACTGTGTCTAATTTCTTGCTGTTGGAATTGAAATCTTTTTGGCGGGGTGCAGATGATATTGTTTCCACATTCATAAAATTTAAGAAAAATTTAACCACTATTGTTAAACATTGTAACAATACGGCTACTATTTCAATGAAATAAATAATCAAAATTCAATAGTCAAAAGTAAGATTTGAGTGTCTCTCTACAAAAAATTTCCTCTACTCACAGAAAAATTATTAGTGAATCAAGAATCAAAAAATTAATTATCAAATCACCACTATTGCT
>JAKQYE010000429.1 GCA_023356605.1 Trichodesmium sp. MAG_R02
AAAATTGACTAAATAAATATAATGGACGTGAGACCATTCCTAACCCATTCAAAATTAAAGCTTTTATTACTTGTCCAGTAGTAATTTTTTCTCTATTATCTACTCCTAATTTTTGATTAATCAGATTATTATTTCTGCGGCTCAGACGGGAACTCCTGGTTTAAATATTGGTACATTTATTGCTTTTAATTCGGCCATGGGTGTGTTTCTTGGTGGAGTAACTTCTTTGAGTGATACTATTACTGATATTATTGGTATTGTGCCTTTGTGGGAAAGAGCTAAAAGTATTTTAGATTCTCCTATTGAATATAATCCTAATTTGGCTCACCCCGGAAAATTACAAGGTCATATTTCTATTGATAATCTGACTTTTAGTTATCATCAAAAGTCTAAATTAATAGTTGGCAAAACTGAAGAAAATCTCCCACAATTTAATGGCGTAACCGTACTCCATAATGTTAGTTTGGAAGTTAAACCAGGAGAATTTGTTGCTATAGTGGGTCCCTCTGGCAGTGGCAAATCAACTTTATTTCGTTTGTTGTTGGGGTTTGAGCAACCACAAACCGGAAGTATTTTTTATGATGGTAAAAATTTGGCTGAATTAGACTTGGAGGCAGTTAGACAACAATTAGGGGTGGTGCTGCAAAATGGTCAGGTGATCACCGGTAGTATTTATGAAAATATTAGTAGTGGTGAGTTGGTAAGTCCACAGGTGGCATGGGAGGCCGCTCAGAAGGTCGGTTTTGCTGATGATATTGAGGAAATGCCTATGTATGGGGATGCATACAATAGTGAGTGAGGGAGGTGGTAATATTTCCGTGGGGCAACGACAACGGTTGTTAATTGCTCGGGCGTTGATATTGCAGCCGAAAATTATTTTGTTGGATGAGGCGACTAGTGCTTTGGATAATAAAACTCAGGCGATCGTGACTGAGAGTTTGGAGCAGTTGAATGTGACCAGGGTTGTTATTGCTCATCGTTTGAGTACTATTAGGAACGCGGATGTTATTTATGTGATGTCTCAGGGGGGAGTTGTGCAGAAGGGAAGGTTTGATGAGTTGATGGCACAGGAGGGGTTGTTTAGGCGGTTGGTAACTCGTCAGTTGGCATAGTTGATGACACAGGATATCTGTTCTGTTCGAGGAATTTAAATAATAACAGGACTTACGCACAGGCACTATATCTAGTGGGGGCGAATGCCATTTACCCCTACATATGGCGTTTTAAAGGCTGATTTGCGTAAGTCCTGAATAAGAAACATATCTAGAAACATTAATTATTGTTACAAAAGCAACAACCAAAAACAAATAAGAGTATATAGTATTATTTTAAGTTAGACAAAACAAATAAGAGTATCGACCTTCCAACCTTTTAATAAAAATAAATGCCTTTAAATCTTGCCAATTTCGGTTACAATAAGCCTCGCATGACTGTTAGAACTAAAGGGGAACACCTGGAAGATGAAATCCCCAAAAAATCTCACCTGCCCCCCGCATTCGGTCCAAATTGCTTTGCGACCCATCAAGAGGAGCTGGAAGCTAAATTCGGAACGGCCAGCTTTGAGAAATTGCTGGAGAACGACATAAGGAGGAACTGCACCGTGACCGCCCACCAAGTTCACAGAGAACGACACAAGGAGGAACTACAGGCAAAGAAAAAATTCATCAGAGAGGAGCTGGAAGCTAAATTCGGAACGGCCAGCTTTGAGAAAGTGCTGCACTCCATCCTCCTAGCAAGAAGGGCCAAAAGGGCTGGGCCATAGGATCACACCAGCCTCCTCTTTTGTTATTGCTACCTGGCACCCCTCCCCAAGAACCCGGTTTCTACCTGAAAGCGGGTTTCTAAGTCCTAGTTATGGAAACACATAGCTGTATACCAGTTGAGGTAGTGCATAATTTTCGGTAAATCTTCTGGTTGCAACGGTTCAATCAAATAATGAACATGATTGGACATAATGCACAAAGCATAAAGCCGAAAATTGTATTTGGTGCTAACCTTTTTTATTGCATAAAGAAATACTTCCCGACATTCGCGCCGTGATAGTTTAAATTCGCGGTTATTACAACGAGTCGTAATGTGATAAGAGTGTCCAATTTGAAAATTCCGAGGTTTTCTTGGCATAATTCATTTCAAGTCAAAAGTCAAGAGTAAGAGAGAAAAAAGAACAACTAGGAGCAGTAAATGTGGGACGAGACGAGATGGTGGAGGCGATCGCTCCCTCGCAACACTGGATTTTTTAGTGACAAAAAGTAATAAGGCGATCGCTAATATTTTCATAAATTAACCAGGCACCCCTAAATCACCCCTTAAGATACCCTCTGGTGGCACTAGTTTTTGGGGTCTTTTGTTTTTTTTTGGGAATACCAACAAGACACTCGAAAGAAGAAACCGGGTTTCTAAAGTCAACACCTTAACACCTTAGTTTTCCCCCATCGATTAGGGATCGCGACGTAAGAGGGTCGCCATATGTATAAGAGTACCCTATACGGATTTGAAATTCCGAGGTTTAGAAGGCATGATTCATTTCAGGAGAAGAAGAAAAAAGTAAGAATTATACATATTAAGAATATGTCAATGCTTTTATATTTAATCAGCAAGCCCCAATTAGACTATTTATGGAGGTTAAATTAATGAGTCCTTTATTGACAAAAATATTACAAGAAATTGAACAGCTTACTATAGAAGAAAAGTTTCAAATCATTACCTATACTACAGAACAATTGAAGCGTCAGACAACTATTCCCAAAACCTCTAAACATAGTTTGTGTAATTTGCGAGGAATATTACCTAATATCTTAGAGGTAAAAGATGCTCAAGAATGGGTTAAGGAATTACGTCAAGAATGGCAACAACGAGAACAATAAATTGTTTAAATTCAAAGAAAATTGAGACAATTTTAGAACAGCTAAATCGGATTTTTTAGATTCTGCTCCGATTATTTAGCAATCCTAATAATCCATATTATCACTTCTCCCATTACTTTAGCTGAATGTTTGATTTTACCAACCCGTCAAAAAAATCTCTCTGTACAACAACAATTTATTAACCCACATTCCGCACTTCCCGCATGTAGTACAAAAAGATACATGAATTATCATTACTATTTTGAGCCAACAAATTAAACAAATTAATTCTATAGAACACAAAAAATCAGTGGCATGAGTATTTTGGGCCAACCAGGGATTTCTTTTGGCAGCATAACATACAGGAGGAACTGCACTCCTGTTGTTCGCATCAATTAATTTTCTTAGCTCTTCAAGTAGTGCGTTCGCGAAGCGGACTGGAAGTCTATCGCGAAGCGGACTGGAAGTCTATCGCTTCTTATTATTGTTTCCCAGATAATATTTTTGACAACTTGAGGGTAAAAACTCTAAAATTAAGCTCCTTTC
>JAKQYE010000043.1 GCA_023356605.1 Trichodesmium sp. MAG_R02
TAACTTCCTGGGAGGAGTTTATTTGGCAGCCTCAGTCATTTTATTAGCATAACGATCGCCATCTATCTAGAACATAGAATACCTACTTTGTCAACCTCCTTAATTGATGACACGCCCTAATAAAATAAAATGTCTTTTTGAGCTGATTTTATCTCGCTCCTTAATATTAAATACCCCTAACCATCCCTTGGCTTCTAATCATGAAAACCTCGACCCAATTTCTTTCTTGATAAATAGAACATCTCCACACTTGAAGACTACGCTACCAATACAGCATCTACTGGCCAGTTCTCTCGAACAAGAAAATGTCGTAATTTTTGGCATGAAAGACTTACTGTGTTGTTTAATTCAACAGACAAGTTTTTTCTGTGGCTTTCTCAAGAGTAGTCCTCCTGTATAGTCTCTAAACCCTATTTTTTGAACAGGAGTGTCTTAAATACAGTGTTAAAGCGATCGCACCACCGATAGAAACAGGAGGGCATGGCCACTGAAGTTTTTTCTTTCATTGGACTTTCCCTAGGGAGTAATTAACGTAAAATTAGTTGTCAAGTACATATAGTTATTCTAATTTAGATTGAGACAAGTATTTCTTGCTATTACCCGCGTTTCAGCCGAACAAGTTTTCCATTCTTATTAGAAATGAGCATATTATAACGTTAGTAGCAGCAGCCTGTGAGATGTCAACCCGCTGAGGGGCTACATTATATACAGTTATGTCTAGTATTGTACAGGTTTTTGTCTTCTAGAAAAAGCTCATTTTTTGTATTCAACTAAATCTAGCAGGTTGTAATGACTCTGTGTATCTAAAAACCTGCATGGGCAACCACTAGCATTAAAAGTAGCGCCAAAAGAACAGGGCTTTAGAACACAATGGCCGATAATCCATAGAGTATTGAATAATCCACTTAAAACATACAAAAATATTAGACAAATGTTGCAGTAAGTCTGATGAGCATTTGACAAGAAGACCCTGGGTCTAAATTAACTAACCGATAACCCGTATTTAGAGAATTATCAGGAGCAGTCCATGGTTCTAAACAATAAAAATCCTGATTTTTAACCGTCCAAAAAACTATAGTTGAATAGGGATGAGTATAACTCAGTGTTATCCTCAAATTACGACTTCGATCATAGACAGTTGTGGCCAAACCCGTTAATTTTTCAAACACTGCGTTGACTTCGTCCAGATTAGGATCAAATTCACAGTCATTATCATAGATAGTTCCCGTCTTATGATCACAATATTGCATTGAAGGGATATCAAAGTGGAGCTGATGCTTATTTGGAGCTAAGAAATAAGGATGTAGCCCTGTTGAGAAAGGCATCCTTTGTGTATTTTCCAAGTTAGTATAAGTTTGAAATATTTCTAGAGAATTACCTTTAACTTGGTAGGTAAAGGTAAGTTTAAAGTCAAATGGATAAACAGTTCTGGTTAATCTATTACTAGTTAAGACTAAAGTTATCGAAGCTCTATCTTGATTTGACTTTTCTATAACTTCCCAAGGTAGATATTGTGCAAACCCATCTTGTTTAAGAAAATAGTTATTTCCATTATACTTATATATATTATTTGCTAAGTTGCCACAAATAGGAAATAAAATTGGTATTCCACCTCTTACATTTAATTCTCGATTCTCAAAACTTTTTGATTCAAGGTAAAGTAGCTCCTGATTTTCAACACACCAACTAGTAATTATTCCTCCTAATTCTGGAACTACATTAATACTGGAATTAAATGATAAATCAGAGAGAGTATAAGTTTTGTATTGTTTCTTTTGTAGTTTGATGGCAAACACAGTTTTTAATTCAAGAAGTGAGTTTTTAATATCGGGCACTGAGTTACGAATACTAGAAATAAAAATTAACTGTTTTGGTAATCTGCCCAATGATTATTTATATCTCTAGTTGTTCTTTCATAATTGATAGTAATCTACTATCAATTATCAACTTTTTTAGATAGTTTTTTAAGTCTCTACTGTTATCCTGTGTTTCTCGGCCCTTCGACATTTTGAGAAGAACAAAAAACCGAGAGGAGCGCGACTAGCAATTATCTTTTAATATTTATATAATCTTAATTAATTTGTAAACGAGGCAATTCAATAAAAGGTTCCTTGATAAATGGTTCTTTAATGAAAGGATCTCCTTGTTGAGGAATTGCTTTAGGATCTAATATTGGCGGTATAGAAAAGTTATTATTAGTATCAGGACTGGCTTTAACCTCTGAATTATTATGAGAACCTAGAGCATCTTTTGGAGATTTTGGAGGTAATTTAGGTAAAATTGGAGTCGATAAAGTATTAGAATTTACTTCCATAGGAAGAGAGTCAATACCAACAAAATTAAAATCTAAATTTATGGTGTTTATTACTACAGGAGTTCTCATTGGCTGATGAAAAATGCTAGAAATTTGAGCAATATGCTTAAGGATTTCTTTACCTTTTTCACCTTTTACAATTTGGGGTTGGTATTTACTAACCACTACTGGCAACAACTCAACCTTCATTTTTCCTGGCTTTAAGGATACTTTCAAGACTGCTGTCTCATAATCACTCTCTTTTTTAGAAGTATCTCCAAAAATAAAATTGCCTAAAGAATATACAATAGGCCTCCCTTGATAAATTTCTGCCCCTTGCAGTACTTTAGGATGATGTCCTACTACCAAATCAGCACCTTGATCAATTGTCATCCTAGCCATGTCTATCTGCCAATCTCCAGGATATTCTGATAGTTCAACTCCCCAATGATAATTAACAATGATCCAGTCTACCTGCTCTCTCAAATTTTGAATATCTGAAGATATCCTATCCTTATTGCGACTATTAACATTTACTGATGGAGCAGTTGGTTGAAGATCTGTATCATAATAATTTAGATATGCAATCTTTTGGCCTTTAACTTCAATAATTTTTGGCCTTCTAGCCTCTTTTTTTGTTTTGCCGGCTCCTAAAGAATGAATACCTGCATCCTTTAAAGTTTCTATTGTCTCTAATAAGTCTTTTTGTTCATAACCTAAAGTATGATCATTAGCTAAATTTACGATATCAACCCCTCCTGAGGTTAATGCCTTAACATAGCTAGGATTTACTATTGATTTTTGTTGCTGATTTGTATTGTTGAGAGTAGAACGAGTCAAAGGATTTTCCAAGTTAACTATTGATAAATCTGCAGCTCGATACTCGTCCATTTTAGCGAAAGGTAACTTATAATCTTTCTTTACTAAATTAGATAAATTAACATCTCCAGCAAACATCAAAGTAACCATAGAATCCTGTGAGTTTGCTACCTTTGTGTGCTTCACAACTCTCTCTTTTCCTATAGCAGTTTCCACCCATTTACCTGAGATTGAATTTCGTACTAAAACACTATAATAACTCACCCAAATACCTAGAATAAAAGCTGCTACGGCTGAACTTATTAAGATCAAAGAACGAAACGTTTGAAATTCCAGGTTATCAGTTTTATTTGCCAAATTAGATTGCTTATTTAAATTTATTTTTGTATGGGAATTAATTCTCACAGAATGTTTCCAGAGTATGTTTGATGAACCAGTCAAACGTCCCACAATTTTTACCCTTTCTAGTACGGGAGAGTTAAGTTGACAAAGTCGATGGCAAATCAACTTAATTAATCTATCTACGGAAGGTTCACCCTGAAACTCTACTAAAACTTGTAGATATCCAGTAGTTTGTTTAGCTATACGAGCTGAAATTCCTTCGGGTTTTAGTTTTTCATTAATCCACTGGGTAATTGCCTGAAAATCACCGGAACTTGCTAATTGAAAAAGAGATGTTTGAGCTAAAGTAGGTGTATAATTCATATTTTTAATCTTGTTAGATTTCTCAAATTGCAGGTTGATAGATTTAGACAAATCAACAATTACATAGCATTTATATTTGATTTCTGAAATCCATTTTATAGGTAAGACAAGACATATATAGCAGTCCGCCCATAGGTTAGGACAGATCAAAAAGTAAATAAAACTTATAAAACTCTTGCCTATTCTCTGTTCCCTGTGCCCTCTTCCCTAAAAAGCAGTGGGATTTTTCCCACGAATAAAATATGATTGCTATGTATGTAATAAAGTGCAAATTTGATCAGATTTTTTCTAGTTAATATTTGTATGATCAAACTTTTCTTTAAGTTATGAAAGTAAAAAAAATCATGTTTGTATAAAATTCGCCAATTAAAAACATATTAGACTGTGAGATTTTGAGTTTTTGGGCTGAAAATCTTATTAATGTCTTTATAAGCTGAGATTATAGATTATGGTGCTAGTTATTTAATTAGGAAAATATATAAAATCCCAGATATAGTTATTTCAAAAAGAGATGGAAAACTTTTTCTGCACCAAACGCGAGTTATAGCAATAAATACCTGTCTCAATCTAAATTAAAACGACTATAAGTCTGACCAAATATTCAGAAATGAAAAGTCAGTAACTTGACGGACAAAGTCAATTTAAACTTCTTACCTGAAGTCCTCATATCAAATATATCTTAGTGAGAGTAGACCTAATCCATTGTGGTCAGAGAATATTTGTCACTCTACACTGTCTATTTAATAACTTGGGTAAGATGCAGGATATTCATAGTTAGGGATTTTTTTCTCATGATAATCAATAGACCCAGCCTTAGTCAGAGGTTATTTTTTCAACTCACAGCCACTGCTAAATAGAGGATTAGGGGATGGGACCAACCTACTTTATATACCTGGATTTGGTTTCAGTTGGCTCCGGGTAAATAGAAGAAGTTATACCGGGAGATGAATTGTGGGTCAATCATTATGGAGTCTATGGGAATACTCTGTAAATGATTCCATGATTATTAACAAATATTAAAAATTGTGGGTCAATCATTATGGAGTCTATGGGAATACTCTGCAAATAATTCCATGATTATTAACAAATATTAAAACTTTATTCAGTGAACATTTTGAGTCAACTTAGTTATATATAGTAAGTATGGTGAAGGAATTAATCGTAATTTACTTGTAATTCAACCTAAATTCAAAAGAGGTTAAAATAAGTAAAAAGTCTGATATGAAATGATTTCATTAACGAGTAAATTAATTATAAGGATTTGTTTGCGCCTTATATGGATAATCCAAATGTTAAACATAATCTGACCAGAAAAACTTTGTCTTCTACAAGCATCAAGATATTAACTTTATTTGGCCTCAAAATTAACACTATCAAGCCAGACAGTTATCAGCGGAGCGAACATGGTAATTAATACAATAATTCGATGTAAATCCTATCTCAGTTGTAATATTTTAGTGACACTTAGAAGCTAGGGCTCAGGAATCATAGCTTCAATGGTTTCCAGCTAAAATCGACTGTTTAAAGTCAGCATGTAAAATTCATTACACATTTTGTCAAGCTAAATCCCTTAATATTGTATAACTCTGGTCAAATTAGGCTGGGTCAACAATTTTGTTTAAGTGCTTAAAGATTTTCACACTCCTTAGGATTGCGACCTTATAGTTACTTATGCTAATATACAATAGAGTGGGGTTGTATTCTTACACTCTTAATGGACCTTAAGTAAACAGAAAAGCCAGAAAGTTATGTTAATAATTTTTAGTAATACCCACGCCTAAAAAAAATATTAAAAGATTTGCGAGAATCAAAACAAAAGTGGATAAGCACATCTGTTATCATAAATGATAGTAACTTTGATAAAGCGTTAACCCACTGAGAAGTTAAAAAACAGAAAAATACTACCCTATAAGGTGTAGTGAGTATGTCAACAAATTATTAATTGGGAGTATAACAAGCCAATGCTACAACGCAAGATATATCAACTTTGTTGTGACGGTCGTGAGGTCTGTATTTTCTTGCGAGACCAGCAGCGTTGGATTGAGAAAGCAAAGATATTAGATATAGAGGGAGATTTAGTTACAATACGTTATGAAACAGATGAAGAGGATGAAGTCTGTTCTTGGGAAGAAATTGTTCGTTTAGAAAGTATTGGGGCTATTACCCAAAAACTAGCGTCCGTTCCCAGGGGTGATATTGACCCTCTGGTATCTCAAGATTGTCCAGAAGCTGAACAGATTCATAATAAGTATCCAGAATCAAATCAACAGGAATAATAGAGATGAAATCTCGATACTTATGACTCAGTTATTTAACTAAATCGTCGAGAGGCCTCACGCCATAGTCTTTGATTTTGCGCAAGTTTGATCCACGGTAAATCAATAGGAAATTGAGTCCCATTGCTTGACAATATTGTTCTGGTTTTTTTGATTCTCAATTTGTGGTGAAAAAGTCCCCAAAGAATTATCCAAAAGAACTCCAAAATTGTTCGCACTGTGATGTAGTAATGGAGCGTGATGTAAACCCTGGGATAAATATAAAAAACAGGGCGCTACAGCATTGAGTCCTTAAAGCTCCTTGAGTCCAAGGAGTTGCGCGACTCTTAAGGGAGAAGACTACACTATAGCATCAGCTTAGTATTGGGGCGTGTCGCGGTGCTGCAACTATTATTTATTGGCTATTCTCATTCCTCACTGGTAGATTTTTTGATAGGGTGGACGGTTGTCCCCTAACCTCTGCTTTTAGTCCCATACATAAGAGCTTTCAACTTATAAGGGATAATATGCTAGATACACCTATAAGGTCTTGCCGTTAATACTACTAGATAATGCCTTTGCTGGTATCTAGGTTTTCCCCGTCTTCAAAAGTTTTAATTTAGATGTTTGCTTCTAGTACCTTCCCACATCTGGCTATCCCAACTATTAGGGCTAGTTAAATGTTGTTAATTTACTAATATTTATTGACATAATTTTATATATATTGATGTGGCAATAATTATCAAGCTATATAGATTATGGTCAAATCCGACAAGTAGAGTAATTTGTGGTTCAAATCAGGCCACTTAGCAACTGAATTTCTGAGCAGTCACCATTGCCCCATTATTAAGTGATTGAAACTTCTGTGAGCGCTGATAACCAAGGCGACGCAAATGCTTAAAAGGGTCTACAGGTTTTTATATAGACATTGAGGGGTCCCCCGTTAATAAGTTAGTCTTGCTGTGCACTGTTAACAAATGTTAGTACTCATAGTATATTTGACTACTTTCTGTTCTATAAACCCCCTATTTATCTGTAAAGACATTGTACAAAGGTTCCTACTATCACCCTACCTCTTGAAAAAGACTTTTTCTGCAAAGCCCTAGTTAGTCATTTTTATCTGTTTCTCCAGTAGAAGTAAAAGGAAAATGAACTGACTCAAACATGGGACAGTATCCATCAAATGTTACCTTAAAGCCATATAGAGCCGAAACGGTATTGGAACAACGTTGTCCTCGGTAATGTAAACAATTACAACAATAATCTAACTTAGGAGAGATCAAGTGGCCAGTGGTTTGACATAGAAGTTCTCGTTGGGATATTCCTCTGACAACTAGTTCTTCTCCTTGCCAACGAACTTCTAGAAGACCTGTATCAGAAAAAGTTTTCCAACGACTATCATTTGTAATATTTGGAGGTAAAGAAATAATTACCTCTGTCCCTAATTCGTTTAATTCTCCTTCATAATTAGTTTCCTGTGGTGTAGGTGCTATCAACGTCTCACCTATTGGTAACTCTACCAATGTACCATTAGCTGGAGAGTGTAGTTTATAACGGTTGCGTAACTCTTCAAGATTAGTCAGGTCAGCTAAATAACTAGGGCAACCATTAACAAAAATTACATGTTGAGGACGTAAGTTGTGAATTAACTGTGTTGTCCCAAGTCCATCACAATGATCGGTCAGAAGATATGTTTCACTATGAGCAAAATCCAACTTTTGTGATGTCTTTCCTGGTAGTTCCGGTAGTAAAACAATAACAGAATTATCTTTATTGATAATGTATTGACTCAAATCAGTATCTTGATCTGCAATGATTATATAAGGCTTTTCTGTAGAAGGAAATAATCCAGGCGATCGCCTCAGTACACGGGGTTTTACCTTTTCATCCCAAAATAAAGGTTGATGTTGAGCAAAATTTTGTACACTTGTAGGAAATTGGGACAACAGTTCTAAATAAAGGTCACAACCTCTAGCTACCTTTTCCTCTACCCAAATATCTAGATCACAACCCGTGAAATAGTGATGACTGCGTAGAAGCATCAATAACTCCTGTCCCAACCCTAAAGGGGGAGTGGGCAAGATAACTGAACTTCCAGAAGTAATAGCTTGATATACCCTTTGGGCAAAGTTATTTTCTAGTTGTCGCCGATGTGGATAATGGGCTGTGCCATAGCTACCTTCAATTATTAATACATCTAGTTTGAGTCCTCGTAAATCAGCTATTGGTAGACCTTCAACCAAACGGCTCTTGGACAAGAAGAAATCCCCTGTGTATAAAAGCTTATAGCTTCGATTTTTTCCATTATAGGTTAGTAGAAAAGCTGTTGCTCCTGGTAAATGACCAGCCGGAAAAAGCTCTGCAGTTAGACCACTACGAAGTTCTACTTGTGAGTTCCAAGGTAGAGGTTGACAAAGATCAGGGACTTCAGAAATAGCAATTTCTGGCCAATTCAAAGGGAGAAGTTTAGTTGTTGCCTCACTAGCATATATTGGCAAATTTGGAAAAGTTCGATGAAGTGCTAATAGTCCTTGAGCATTATCTGAATGTGCGTGGGAGCACAATACAATATCAGCAGGTAGTTGTTGTTTTACGTCATTAGTTAATAATGAGATATTGGTAATACCACAATCTAATAAAATCCGGTGTACTCCCATGCGAACAAGCAGACATATTCCATCATCTGCGTGACCTACACTGTAAGCTAAACATTCTAAATTTATCACAAGGGTAAACTGCTTGCGTCCAGGAAAATTTTGACTAACAATGAATTTGAAATTTTGCAGATATTAAGCTTAAAGATTATTCAGAAAATACTATATAAATACAAACTACTAATCAGCTAAGTTTACTCTTAATGTCTTGAGTTGCAAATTTAGGGAAGAAGTATTTTCAGGTTAAAAATAAATACACAAAATTTATTTATTTGTAAATTATTCAAGGATTTCAGTTATCTGACATTTCCCTGAAAATCAATACAATTTACAATTCATATCAGACATACTACTATATACTGTATATTGTTTTTGATAATAACCTTATTAGTTGGCAAATCATATATAGGTCCTTATTTTTAACTAAAAATTGCTAAATATTCAACCTAAGGAATAGTATTTTAGCTTAATTGCTAGTTTATAATCTTTGATTATCAAATATCCAGTATATATTTGTATATAGTTACAAAACTTTATGATTCTTTATAATTAAGAGCCTGGTAGCAGTGTATATTCCAATAAAGTATAAAACTTAAAAAAACAAGCTCATAAGTTTATATAATCTAAGTCCTGCTTCAGGAACAGATTTTGGCAATGAGCCCAAGTTTTTCAGTTTTGTAGCTGAAAAATACATTTTTTTCAGTAAATCTTGTTGTCACCTAGGAGATAGTTCAAATGGTTTTTGGACCTGCATCTCAGTTAGGGGTTGGGCTTTTTGAAGAGACAGAACCTGTGGAACTGTTACCTGGACGCTCATTAGAAGAAGTAGAAACTGTGATTAAAGCTGTCTATAGACAAGTTCTAGGCAATGCTTATGTCATGGATAGTGAAAGACTAAGTGTACCAGAGTCCAAACTCAAAGAAGGCACAGTTACTGTCCGTGAATTTGTACGTCAAGTTGGACGCTCTGACTTGTATCGTTCTCGGTTCTTTGACTCTTGCCCCCGCTATCGTACAGTTGAATTAAATTTTAAGCACTTTTTAGGCCGGAGTCCCGATGGCTACGATGAAATGAAGCTTCACAGTTGGATCCTGGATGAAGGAAGTTTTGAAGCTGATATTGATTCCTACATTGATAGTGAGGAATATAGCAGTGCTTACGGAGAAAATATTGTTCCCTATTATCGAGGTTACAAAACCCAAACGGGCAAAAAAATGGTTGGTTTTACTCATATATTCCAACTATTGCGTGGTGCTTCCAGCAGCGACCTAAAAGGAAGTTTATCTGGAAAAAGCCCTGCTTTGAATAAATATGTGATTCAAGAAACACCTCTAGCGGTAGTGCCTCCTTCCGGTGGTTCAAATGGTTGGTCATTCCAAGATGCACCTAATGCTGCTAGAAGTAGACATGGAGTAGGAGCTAGTTCTAGTGGTAAAGTTTACCGCGTTGAAGTAACAGCTTATCGCTCAAAAGTAGTAAATCGTGTTTCTAGGTTCCGCCGTAGTAATCAAGTTTTTTTGGTGCCTTTTGATCAACTTTCTCAAGAGTATCAAAGAATTCATCAGCAGGGTGGTGTAATTTCGAGTATCACTCCTATTAGCTAGGAGTTAAAATTAGAAAATAATTTACTCATATTTTCTAAACTTTTTAGTTGCTAGGTTCACGAGAACTAAAAATGAAGTTGTTACTATTTAGTAATAACATCTAGGAGAAAAAAAGAGTAAGATTTTAAAAAAAGTTTGCAGTAGTTCATAGTTGATAGTTGTTCTGTTTGTACTTAATGAACGAGTAGCTATGAGCTAGGAATACTGCAAGAATATTATAAAAAATCAGAATATTGGAAATAGAGGAGTTAAAATGTCGCTTTGGGTAGAAAAAATCGATCCAATAGAACTACGTTACAATGCCACAGAAGATGAAAAACAAGCTGTGATTAGAGCTGTTTATAAGCAAGTCCTGGGAAATATTCATATAATGGAAAGCCAGCGTCTAACTAGCGCCGAATCATTTTTCGTAAATGGACAATTTTCTGTCCGTCAATTTGTGAATGCGGTTGCTAAATCAGACCTATATTTATCCTTGTTTTTTGAATCATCTTCTCCTTATGGATTCGTAGAACTAAACTTTAAGCATATATTAGGTCGTGCACCCCAAGACCAGGCAGAAATTTCTGAACATATTCGTATATGTAATGAGCAAGGATACGAAGCAGAAATTGATTTTTACACAAACAGTGATGAATATCTTCAAACCTTTGGGGAAAATATAGTACCATACCCACGAGGTACTAGCACTGTAGTTGGGATGAGAAATGTAACCTTTAATCGAACATTTGCTCTGGAACGAGGAAATGCCACGAGTGACAGAGGCAAACCTTCCCAATTGACTTTAGATTTAGCGGCTAACCTGGGTACGAAGATTAAAAAACCTGCTACTGTAGCTGGGCCCAATAATAACAGAATTAAACGTTTCCAGATATATGTTACAAAAACTGGTATTGGCCCTGTCGTGAAGCGGAGTGCGACAACCTATACAGTATCTTACGAACAGCTCACTTCAAAAATAAACAGTATTCAGAAAACCGGTGGGAAGATCCTGAAGATTATTGAGGTAGCTTAATTCAATTGTTAAGAAGCTGTAAGTTCTTGTTAAAAAAAACCTGTTTTCTCCTCAAAAGATGGTGGGAATAGTTTTACTCCCAAGAAAACCAGTTTCTCTTGGGAGTAAGTTGAAAATTGGGTTTGCTCTCAAACTTAAATATGTCGAATTCTTCAATAGAACTCTCCAAAAATACTAATTTTAGGGCGGGTGGGTAAGGCTTCAAAACCTTTGGAGATATCTAATAAATATCACTATTAAGTCATTTGAAAAATAGCAATAATGGATGTCGTAGAATTTGTCGAATGTTCTATAGGACGTTGGCGATCGCAACGAAGTGGCCACAGTTTGGCATTGAGTCATTTTGAAGAAGTTCGCTCTACAATAGATATTGTTTCTTTACCAAAAACGGCTCCAGAAATAATAGAATTGTGTAAGTATAGTGGAGTAGATATGGCGGATGCTGTCTCTCCTTTTCAGATGAGTTGGCAAGGAGAGTCTGATTGGGATGAAAATGAGATTATTAAGGGTAGTTGTATCTTAGTACCAATACCTAATACAAATAATCTAAAAAAAGGAAAATTATTACGTTCCCAAGGGTATGCAGAAACTATTCCAGCTATGGGAGAATATTACATTACTGAAGATGAGACTTTTGTTCTACATACAGAATATGATAGTGCTGCTGCTGAAGAAAAAATTTGGTTTCATACTCCTAACCTCAGGTTTAGAATATCGTTGATTAAAACCAGTGATGGTAATGGTGTATTAACTGCCTCTTTTTCATCAGAAATTCGTTCTTTGTCAACTGCATAAAAATATTTGGCAAAATCATCACAATGATTAATTAGGAAGGTAGAAATAAGTTTGATTAGAGAACATACTTTTTTTAGATATAACCTTATAATATTGCTTCTTTAATAGAGAATAATATTATGGCAAACGTATCTAATGTACTGATTCCTAATTATCAATAAGTGCTATGGACCATACTTCAATAGAAATTTATGCCAGTTTATTGACGACATATTTTTGCCTGGGAAATAATATGAACGTTTCTCATATATAAAGATCAGAAAAACTTGAAAAACTTAATGACTACGTCGACTTGGATGGTAGGATAGTCTAATAGTCCAGAACAAGGCTTTAAAAATCGCACTTCTTACTCTCATATTAATTTTTCTTTCTGAACTTTATCAAATAAGTCATTCAACACATGGGTTTTTACTCAGAACATGTTTTAGACTATTGTTTCTGAAGTTCATATGCTCAGGGGGACATAAACTAATAGATAAAGGCTTATATAGAAAACTTGTAGTCTTAAAAGCCCTATCCTTTATGCAGGCACAGTGTGAGAACTTGATGTTCCACATACTATTGTTCCAGAAAATATAGAATGTCGTTAAAACTGTTCAATGGTTTTGAAATGAGACATATAAAAATTTTGAGGAAGTGTTGAACCAGGAAAAAAATGTTGATAAGAGCGAAAATCAAGCAAGGATAGATACAGTGGAGAAACACGAATAAGGTGCTAGACAAGCGTCGTGCTGGAATAGAAGCATCAAAAAATGCGGTTAAATATTACCAGAAACTAAGAAAAAAGCATCTCTATATAGCAAATGTTGGAGAGGGTTTTCTGCAAAAAACCACTACATTATTAGCTAAAACTTATCAACATATTCTCGTAGAGGACTTAAACGTATTTAGGCTAGATGGCTAACCATAAATTATCCGATGCCTTATCTAATTTAGGATTATATCGTTTTCGAGAATTGTTAAGTTATAAACAAGAATGTTTTGGCTTTTTGTTAACCATAGTAGATAGGTGGTTCCCCAGTTCAAAAACTTGTTGAGTCTGCGCAAATATACTAGATTAGCCCCTACGTGAAAGGGTTTATCATTGTCAAAATTGTGGGCAAGTTATGGACAGGGACTTGAATGGGTCAATCAATCTCGAAAATTGGACAAAAAATGCCGATAGCTTATGGGTGAACGCCTGTGGACTTGAAGGTGCCGTCTCCCTTGGTTGAAGCAGGAATTGAACAGCAAGCCTGTCTAGGTTTGTATAGGTTTCATGAAGCAGAACATGTAAGACTTATCTAGGTCTTGAAGTAGAGTTAACTCAAAATATATGGGTTAGCTTATATGGGACTCTGAATGTTAATATAAATGAACAAATATAGGATTCAGAAGCAAGAACTTTGAAGTTTGAAAAACCAACAAATTTTACTAATAAGTTACCGAATAGCAATAAGTAGTTAGACAAAATTATTTGTCTATTTTATATTGAGTTATATTTTGATTTTTTATTAGCTCTTTGGGTAATTCTTACCAATATATAATGTATAGTTGATTTTGTCCAGGTACTTCAAAATTTATAAGGTAGCAGCTATAAAATAGTCTTGTGGGAGGAGACTCAAATAAAATGTTACCACCAATAGCAGAAAAGAAATTACAGGGTTGGATAAGAAGTCGCCATATAATTTGCTCGGGAAATTTTTTTTTATTTGAAACTGTGGAATATTCTACTATTGATAGATTTACAGTTTGTGTTCAAGCATTGGGCGGGAGTTTGATATCTGTCATACCTATCAAGAAAATTTGGATTGGTAATCATAGAAAAGTAGTTCTTTATCAAGCTAAAGCAAGTCTTCATACACCTCACCACGACTTAAAACAATATTGGGTTAAGTATGGTGGTTTTTATACTAGATTTGATGAACGAGGTTGATGTTGAATTTTAATTCCGGTTGGTTAATGATACAGACACTTGTAGAAGAGCCACTTGGTTGCTTTTTGAATATCTGGTATACAAGCAAACTTTTCAGATGTTAACTGCCGGAGTTGTTTCTGTGGTTCTAAGTTGCTAAACATTTAAATCACTTGAACAGAATTACTTTAATTTTTAAGTTGACGATTCGATTGAATAACCAGTTCTTCTTCATTTAATAGTTTATCTAATAAAAACTATAACTCTTCAATAGATTTGAAAAGACGATTACCAATAAGCCCTTAAATATTCTTGCCTCTGTATTGGCATTTAATCATACATATTTCCAAATAAAACAATTATTTAAAAAAAAATATTGATGGAGAGAAAGTTGATCTAAAAGAGGCAGGTTTTAGAACGGTTTTTTCAGTAAAAGTCACTCGGCGGTCCTTAACTTTCTGGGCTTTCGTTTTACTGTTTCTCTGTAGCTTATCCCTAACTTTTATTTAATAATTAACGTCTCTAATGCCACTCTAAAATATTAGGCAGGCGCTCCTCTTTCTACAAAGGAATTAATCCCATATTTATAGTTATTTTAATTTAGATTGAGACATGTCTTTCTTGGTATAACTAAGTTTCAGTGGAAAAAGTTTTCCATCTCTTTTTGAAATGACTATATCTTTAAATTCCGACCAATAAATTCAACTCGCTATCACTACCCAAGTATTGTCTGGGTATAACTAGCCATACAAAGCAGTTCAAACTTTTCTGCTGCCTAGTCGCATTGGCCAAGTTTTATTTACATATGGCTTCTATTTATATAGGCTTCAAATAGGAGGACGTTTTAGCTGATTCCAGGTCACAATCTCTGATTAAAAATACTTTAAACCCTTACTATGCAATTTTTTTTTAGATTTAATCAGCCAGTTTTAATTAATTAAGGAATACCAATTAATTAAGGAATACCAATTAATTAAGGAATACCAATTAATTAAGGAATACCATTATAAGGGTATACTAAAAAAAATATGGTGGCAAAGGAGAATACAAATGCCAAAAAAACGTGGTAGTGCTACCTCTTATACAGAAACCAAGGTTAAAGTAGGCGTGTCTCTTACTCCCACTAGCGCTGAGAAGCTAAAAGAGGTAGCAAAAGAACTTGGATTATCAAGGTCTGAGCTAGTTGAGCGCATTGCTAGAGGAGACCTTGCTGTTTTGAGAGAGGCGGCAAAGATAACAACAAATTTGAAGAATCAGTCCGATATAGTCGAAAAGGCTCTGAGTAAAAATGAACTGTCTAAAAGTGAAATAGATATTGTGACTGTTCCAGAGCCGTTAAGTGGGCTACAAGAACCGCCAGCTCTATTATTGGAAAGTTTTCAGACTTTACAGCAAGAGTTAGATTCTCAGATGGCACAGGTAAAGAATTTGGAAGCCCAAATGGCCCTTATGGTGTCAAGAGAAAGTCATGAAACTTTACAAAAACAATTAGAAGAAGACAAAAAAGTTATTGCAGGTACCCAGGAAAAACTAGCTCAACTCAAGCAACTAGAAGAGCAAGTAGGTTCGATGGTGTCCGAAGAAATTCATGATTCTTTGCAGCACCAGTCACAAGAACAACAAACTCAAATTGAGCAACTAGAATTACAAATAGCTTCTATGGTGTCCCAGGAAGTATACGAAATTCTACAGCAAGAGTCTCAAGAGCAAAAAGTGCAACTGGAACTGTTAGAAGAGCAAGTAGGTTCAATGGTGTCCAAAGAAACTTACGACTCTTTGCAGTACCAGTCACAAGAGCAACAAACTCAAATTGAGCAACTAGAATCACAAGTAACTTCCATGGTGTCCCAGGAAGTATACGAAATTCTACGACAAGAGTCTCAAGAGCAAAGAGTACAGTTAGAGCTGTTAAAAGAGCAAGTGAGTTCGATGGTGTCCAGAGAAATTCATGATTCTTTGCAGCATCAATCACAAGAGCAACAAACTCAAATTGAGCAACTAGAATCACAAGTAGCTTCCATGGTGTCCCAGGAAGTGCACAAAATTCTACAGCAAGAGTCTCAAGAGCAAAAAGTACAATTAGAACTGTTAGAAGAGCAAGTGGGTTTGATGGTGTCCAAAGAAATTCATAATTCTTTGCAGCACCAGTCACAAGAGCAACAAACTCAGATTAAGAAACTAGAATCACAAGTAGCTTCCATGGTGTCCCAGGAAGTATACAGAATTCTACAGCAAGAGTCTCAAGAGCAAAAAGTACAATTAGAACTGTTAGAAGAGCAAGTGGGTTTAATGGTGTCCAAAGAAATTCATAATTCTTTGCAGCACCAGTCACAAGAGCAACAAATTCAGATTAAGGAACTAGAATCACAAGTAGCTTCCATGGTGTCCCAGGAAGTATACAGAATTCTACAGCAAGAGGCTCAAGAGCAAAAAGTACAATTAGAAAAGTTGGAAGAGCAGGTAGCTTCTATGGTCTCCCAAGAAGTATACAGAATTCTACAGCAAGAGTCTCAAGAGCAAAAAGTACAATTAGAACTGTTGGAAGAGCAAATGGGTTTGATGGTGTCCAAAGAAATTCATAGTTCTTTGCAGTACCAGTCACAAGAGCAACAAACTCAGATTAAACAACTAGAATCACAAGTAGCTTCCATGGTGTCTCAGGAAGTATACGAAATTCTACAGCAAGATTCTCAAGAGCAAAAAGTACAATTAGAATTGTTAGAAGAACAAGTAGCTTCTATGGTGTCCCAAGAAGTATACAAAATTCTACAACAAGAGTCTCAAGAGCAAAAGGTACAGTTAGAACTGTTAGAGGATCAAGTAGGTTCGATGGTGCCCAAAGAAGTTTACGACTCTTTGCAGCATCAGTCACAAGAGCAACAAACTCAAATTGAGCAACTAGAATCACAAGTAGGTTCTATGGTGTTGCAGGAAAGTTATGACACTTTACAAAGTCGCTCAGAAGAACAACAAAACAAGTTGCAACAACTAGAAGAACAAGTGGCTACAATGGTTTCAATCACAGTCTATGAAACTTTGCAAAAACAGTTACAAGAGCAACTAAAGAAGTTGGAATATCTGGAGTATATGCTTGGTTCAATGATATCACAGGAAACTTATGAAGCCTTAAAAAAAGAGTCAGAATTTCAAAAGCAAATGGTTACAGATTACGAAAATAAACTAACTCAATTACAACAAAAATATCAGGACCAATCCAAGTCATTAGAGGCTTCTAGACAACAAGTTTCTGAGTTACAAACTCCAGCGACTATTGCACAAAATCATATTCTTAATAAGTGGAAATATCGGACTTTTTCCAGATAATGTAAAGCTTGAACAAAAGAAATGATTTTTAGTAAAAATAAAACGGTTAAGTTTTTAGCTGGGAAAATTTCTATAGCAGTCCTAAATAGTTTACGACAAATCAAAAAGTAAATAAAACTTTTAAAACTCTTGCCTATTCTCTGTTGCCTTTTCCTTGTTCCCGGAAAAGCAGTAGGATTTTTGCCAGAAACACTCATAGGATTGCTATAGTAGAAAGTAGAAATTAATTATTGTTCTGAATGTGACAAAATCTCTCCGCTAATTTCTAGATATGATGAACTTAAAAATCAAGTTTTCCATAATCCATATCATCTATAATATGTTAAGAGCGGAGAGCATCTGAGTAACATTTTGAGTTGTTGCTTAGGTTCCATATTTGATTTGTGTTAGATTATTTATAAGTTAATTTTTTTTATGTATAGGGTTTGCTGAAAACGTCTTTTCAGGGAGTGGGTAATAGAGATTCAGGAGAAATAATAATTATAGAGTAATGTGTTGCAGTTTATGACTTTTGGTTTGATATAAACCCTATTGAATTACAGAAAAAGTAGCAGTAAGAATTGTCCCCTGATTTTGATGCCCTTGTCTACCGAAAATGTTAACCTTTTAGGCTTTTTAGACCGAAAAGCTGGTTTCTTTTTTTTTCTCTGACATGGTCAAGCCTTTATCTGTGAATACTTTGAAGGTTAATCAGGGAAAACACATCTAATTTGCAGATTTCTATATATGTTTTAAAATTAAATAAACACTATATGTGGAAAGTATATTTTTAATGAGCGCAATAAACCATAGTGTATTGATAATAAACTCTTCTGGAGGGTTAATGACTTAGTCTCAGATAAACAGCAACAGGAAATAGAAAAATTTGGTATAAAGAAGCAAGGTTGAATAACTGCCAATTAATATAGGGCATTTAACCGGGGATGAGGCAGGAAAAAGGTAGGTTACAAACGTTTTTTTTGACTTAATAATACCTGAATTAAGGGTATTCTTTTCAACTTAATTTGACAGTAAACCATGATTGTATAGGATAAAAGTATGACTGCCAAAATAATTATAGAAAGTCTAATTAAAATTTACGGCAAAAAACATTCTGCGGCTCTTAAATTATTTCGAGAGGGAAAAACAAGGGATGATATATTGAAATCTACTGGTAATGTTTTGGGATTAGCCGATGTATCTCTTGAGATTGGTAAAGGGGAATTATTTGTGGTAATGGGGTTATCTGGTTCGGGAAAATCTACCCTGGTTCGCTGCATTAATCGTCTAGTAAGTCCTACAAGTGGACATATTTATATTGATGGTGAAGATGTTGCTCATGTTGATGAGAAACGGATGCGAGAGATACGACTGAATAAAATTTCGATGGTATTTCAACGCTTTGGGCTATTTCCTCATAAAACAGTAAGGGAAAATGTAGAGTATGGCCTCAAGGTACGGGGGGCTGAAACAATTTATCGTCGTAACAAAGCTTTAGAAACATTAGAAGTTGTGGGTTTAGAAAAATGGGCAAATTATAAACCTACCTCTTTGAGTGGGGGAATGCAGCAACGGGTTGGTTTAGCTCGTGCTTTGGCTACGGATGCAGATATTTTATTGATGGATGAAGCTTTTAGCGCCCTTGACCCACTGACGAGGGGAGAGATGCAGGATGAACTTTTGCGACTCCAGAAAGAATTGCATAAAACTATAGTTTTTATTAGTCATGATATGCAAGAAGGTTTGAAGTTGGGCGATCGCATTGCGGTGATGAAAGATGGTGCAATTGTCCAATTGGGAAGTCCTGAAGAATTAGTTACTAATCCTAAAAATGATTATATTAAGGCTTTTACTGAAGAGGTAAATTCCGCCCAAGTTATTAGGGTAGGGTCAGTTATTAGTAAAACAGCTTCCCTGATAATTGGTCAAGATTCTGTTAGCTCTGGGCTCAAGCAAATGTTAAGTCATAACCTTCAACTTATGTATGTAGTCGATGATGACAATAGACCTGTTGGTTTGGTGAAAAGACAATATTTGGAAGAGAGTATTAAAAAGGGAGAAGAGGATATTATGACGATTATGGAAACTGATTTTCCGGTCGTCGATAGTTCTACTACCCTAGAGGGTATTTTTTACCATTATAAACGGGGGTTTCCCCTGGCGGTGGTCAATGAGAAAAAAGAATTTCAAGGTATGGTAGAAGCCGTCGATGTACTGACAACTTTGGGGCAAGCAAATAAAAATTTTGATGAAACCAATAGTTAATATTTATAGTTCTGTGACATATTTTGGGTGAATTAATTTTATTTCCTTCAACACAGCTTGCCTTGATTTGAGGAGAAGTGATGCTATGATAACGACCTTCTCCTTTAAATCTTGATTTCCCTTATATTGGCCCATTTTTATCTACTTTAAACTATCTATCAAAGGCTAGTTTTACCCGTTTAATGCAATCTGGGAATACTTGAGAATGAGTTAATTTGTACTCTCGAAATTTGTCAAAGGTATTTAGCAAATCCTGTTTCTGGAGAGTCTTTACCCATCTATATTTAACTCTGTTTTCTCCCTCTATTTTGTTTAAGTCCCATCAGATAAAACTAGAGGGTCTAGAGGATATGAAAAACTCAGGTTAAGAGTAGCTAAATTTTATCTCAGATTAAAAGATACTAGGACAGATTTTCTGCATAAATTATCTACTGAAATTTCGTGAAAACCAGACAATTGTTTGAGAATACAAGCATGTTTCTGGTATGGTAAAAAGATGTACATTATCGAGAGCTATTTCTGAAACACGGTTGGGGACAATTTACAACATGCTTTAGAAGGGAAAGTGGAGAAATATGGTGGTGATTTTAGAGTAATTAGTATATGGGAAGCAAGATCACAAAGTATTCATGTTGTAGACTTAAAGGCAGAAGGTTAGACCTTTCAGTAGGAGAATAGGAATGTTTAAATTGTGGTGGTGCGACTCGTTGGCTAGTCAATACTACTGAAAAGTAGGTATATCTAGTCTTCTGCGACTAAGGAAGTGATAAACATTTGGTCGCGCGGGGGCAGTCTGAGATATAAAATGGACGGGTTTGCCAGGGAGATTCACCTCTTTTGGGGGTTGGGTGCAGTAGTCTGTAAAACCTCAAGCCCAAAGGGAGCTTCGGCTCGGCATTACTCTTTGTGCCTTAAGGCTGGGGAGAATGTCAAAAGTTTGGGGCAATCAAATAAGAATTTGGATTAGACCGATATGATAATAGGAGATGGTCAATTGTGCTGATTTTAAATTATTTATCTCACTACTTCATAGCTAAAATTTCGACATACAGCTTATACAATCTATTAGGGACTGTTAACTCATTTATCCCTAATCCCTTTGAACACTACACTTTACCTCTAGAGGAATGGGTTAATAATTTAGTTGATTTTCTGGTTAACAACTTTCGGTTTATATTCCAAGCTGTCAGCTTCCCTATTAGTGGAACTCTAGGAATAGTAGAATCAACTTTTCTAGCAATTCCGCCCTTAATTTTTCTGGTAATTATTGGTTTAGTGGTATGGCAACTGGCAGGTAAAAAAATAGCTATCTATAGTTTTATTGCTCTTGGTATTATTGGTTTTTGTGGTGCTTGGGAACAAGCAATGGTTTCTCTGTCTTTAATACTTACTGCCGTAGTATTTTGTATGCTTATTGGTATTCCTTTAGGTGTTGCTTGTGCTGTTAGCGATCGCTTCAATGGAGTATTGCGACCTCTCCTGGATGGGATGCAAACTCTTCCGACTTTCGTTTACCTAGTGCCTGTAGTAATGTTGTTTGGAATTGGGGAAGTTTCTGGTATAATAGCTACTTTTATTTTTGCGGTTCCTCCTCTAATTCGTCTGACCAACCTTGGCATTAGGCAAGTATCCCCAGAAGCGGTTGAAGCTGCACTTGCATTTGGTTCAACCCGCCAACAAGTTTTATTGGAAGTGCAAATTCCTCTAGCTTTACCTACTATACTTGCTGGCACGAACCAAGCCATCTTGTTAGCTTTATCCATGTCAGTTGTCACCTCAATGATTGGGGTAGAGGGATTAGGACAAATGGTATTACAAGGTTTAGGCCGTTTGAATGTAGGACTGGCAGCAACAGGGGGCTTAGGTATTGTATTGATTGCTGTAATGTTGGATCGTATCACTCAAGGTATTAGTGAAAGTAGTATTCAGTCTTGGCAAGAACGTGGTCCTATCGGATGGTTACGGTCTATTAAGTCTTCCAAACATCATAAAAAAACTTTAGGGATAACTATTATCCTTGCCTTGCTAGTTGGTGTGACAGGTGGGCAACTAATGCCTCAAAAAAATATCAAGTCAACTGAATATGTACTGCCTGGGGAAGGAATAGTAGTACGTCCAACTTCTGGTTTAGAGACCTACGGTATATTTACCACAGAAATTGTCAATATTGGACTGGAAAAATTAGGCTATGAGGTAAAGGGTCAAAAGCAACTGAATGTTCCAGCAATGCACATAGCTGTTAGTAATGGAGATTTAGACTTTGCTGGAACCCATTGGGAGGCTGAGCATCAAGAATTTTTTGATAATAGCGGTGGGGAAGAAAAGTTAGAACGCTTAGGAACTCTGATTTCTAGTTCTATTATGGGGTATCAAATAGATAAAAAAACAGCGGATAAATACAATATTACTGATTTATCACAACTTAAAGAACCAAAGATTGCTAAACTTTTTGATTCTGATGGTGATGGTCTAGCAAATTTAATTGGTTGTACTGCTGGTTGGATGTGCGAAAGAATTATTAGTCATCATTTGCAGGTTTATGGACTTGAAGATACTGTTGAGCAAATTCAAGGAGATTATTCTTCTTTGTTGGCGGATGCTTTAGTTCGTTATCGTCAAGGAAAACCAATCCTATTTTATGCCTGGAAACCTCATTGGTTTTCTTCTATTTTACGAGATGGAGTTGATACAGAATGGTTGAGTGTTCCTTTTACATCTTTAGTAGGAACTATGAAAAATTTTACGGAAAAAGATACTTCATGGAATGATAAAAATCTCGGTTTTCCTATTGATAATGTCAGGATATTAGCTAATAAGAAATTTTTGGAGGCTAACCCAGTTGCTAAACGTTTATTTGAACAGATTGAGATTCCTATAGAGGATGTTAATATTCAACAGGAAAGAGTTAAAAATGGAGAAAATAAACCTATTGATATTCGCCATCATGCTGAGGAGTGGATCTCTAATCATCAAGGATTATTTGATAGTTGGTTGGAAGCAGCACAAAGTTAGACTTTAGTATTAGGTTAGGTAGACATGAAAAAAACTTAGCTATATTAGGATTTGTATACTAACTCCCAGCTCCTCCAAATAGTTGAGTTGATAGGTCTTTATATTTTGCTACATAGTGGCAAATCTAGATCCCAACTTACTTGGCTTTTTGATAAAGTTTATCGAAAATTATTTTTTGTCAAGTATTAGAACTTAGGTACCTGTCGACTCGGTTTCTAGGATAAATTTTGGTTTTTAACAATGGACATCATAGGAAAAACAGGAGGAGTAATAGTTGACCAAAAACTTACTCAGAGAAGAATGAAGTTATAAATGATTTGTGGAGGTTAACTACTGTTAGCCCTCTACTATGTATTATGGTTGTACCTGGTTAACTACTTCATAAAACCGATATAAAACGTCATAATAGGTTATATTTTAACGTTTTTTTGTCTCATAACCGCTGGATATACTATAAGGCCATATTTTCTGGACTTCTGGCAGCATTTTTTTGAACAATTTCTTCTAATTGTTTGCGAGTAATACACCGACGTTCGGAACAATAGGCCATCAAATTGACACCATTCATCATCCGCACGGTACTTACTCGTACTCGAAAATCGTCAGTCAAAAACCAACAACGTTCTTGTCCTTGATTTATTTCATATTCTGTGTCAATTGTCAATACTCCATCATTAGCAAAATGATATCTATCTACTACAGGAATACCTTCAACATAACCACGATTACGGAAAATTTTTCCAGTTCTACCTATTTCAGAATTAGGAACATCAACTAAAATAGCAGCATAATTGGGTGATGGTTCTTCATGATTTAAATTATCTTGCCAATTAAAACTTGCACCGCCTGTTGCTAAACCTGGATTTACTTTTTGCTCTTCACAAATTTCGACAACTTTAGGGTCATCTTTTGTTAAAACTTTGACAATTAAATTAGATTTCCCTGACTCATTTTCAGCATAATCAAAATGATGAACTGTACGTTGAGAAAACCATATTCCCTCACTCTTAATAAAAAAGTCCATCATTGTCATTGGTAGTTTTAATTTCATTTTTTAACCCCTAAATTTTTGTTAACATCTACTAGATTTTGAGTTAATAAAAATCAACAAAAATCTAGTTTAGAGTCATCAAATAATAGGGTAAATCAAAGAGAGACTTTTGAATAGATAACTAAGCTAATACTCATTTAAAATGGGTATTAGTAAATTTGGATTTTTTTTCCTCTGAAGGAGGTATATAGTTATTTAATTTAGGTTGAGACAAATATCTATTACTATAACTAAGTTTAAGCATAAAAAGTGTTCTAGTCTTATTTGAAATAACTATACAATCAATTTGTGGTTTAAATCCACAAAAGCTTAACTAACTTTTATATAGTAGTCCTAAATAGGTTGTGACAGTTTAAAAACTAGGAATAAATTCCCACAATTTTGCTTATTGACTATTGCAACGAAATATATTCCAAAAAAGTGGTAATATTTTGGACACAAATAAAATAGGATTGCTATATATGATCCGCTATAAATATTAAATTCTTTTTGAGTCAAAATGCAGTTTAAATCAGCCAGAGAAATTCTTCAAGCTTATCAGGAAAACAAAAATCTTATCGGCAGTAATTTACAAGGTGTAGATATTAGTGGAGTTGAATTATATCAAATTAATCTGAGTCAAAGCAATTTACAACAAGCCAAGTTAAATAATACTATTCTTATCGGAGCAAATTTGAGTGAAACTGACTTGAGTGGAGCCAATTTCAAAGGTGCTGATTTACGTGGAATTAACCTTCAGGGGGCAAACTTGAGTGGAGCAGATTTAACTAATACTTATTTGACACGAGCTGAACTACAAAATGCTAATTTGACCAATGCTAACTTAGAAGGCGCTAAATTACAGATAGCTTACTATGATGGGGGTACTGTTTGGCCAGAAGGATTTGCTTACAAACAATCAGGAGCAGTTGGACCTGGGGCTAATTTAAGTGGGGCCTTCTTAAATACAGCTAACCTTAGAGGTGCTGACTTGCGCGGTGCAAATTTACGGGGTTCTTATTTAAGTGGTACGGACTTGACTGGTGCAAATTTGCAAGGTGCGGCTTTGAGCGGAGCAAATATGAAGGGGGCTTTTCTGATAGGTGCTAATTTGCGTGATGCTCGACTCAATGCGGTAGAGTTGGATGGAGCAGATTTGCGAGCGGCTGATTTAACAGGGGCAAGTTTAAATGATATTATTAGTATTGCTGGGGCAGATTTTACTTTAGTGCAGGGATTGAGTGATGATACTAGAGCCTTTTTATGTGCATATCCAGGTAAAGACTTGGGTACTTGGAATTCTTTTTCTCGCACTAATACAGAGAATAGTTTATTATCTCACTTAAGTGATATTTTATCCCACATTCCCCACTTCAATTCGTCACTTGAAAATTAGTACAAAATTAGTACAAAATCCGTGGCTTGCTACTGAATGGTTGATTTCTATTGACTAATATAATTTTCTTCTTACTTCTTGCTTGGGTTCTATACTTTAGTATATTTTCTTCGGGATAACAAACCTCATTCCTCCGTTAATTCTTAAGTTATTTTTTTGATACCTAGGAATAACATGAATATTGGTATGCATCATTTTTTGTCCTCCAGCATGATTAACATTTATCCCTACATTGAATCCGTCAGGTTGATACTTTTCCTGTAAAATTTTCTGTACTTGATTGACCATTAACCAACATTCTAATTGTTCATCTATAGGCAACTCAAAATAATTTGCCTGGTGAAGTTTAGGTATAACTAATGTATGACCTTTTGTCACTGGATAACCGTCAAGTATTGCATAAGCTTTTGCTGACTCTGTAATTAATTGTAGATTTTCCCGAGGATTACAAAATAAGCATTTGTTTTCGGAATTTTTTTGCTGATTATAATGAGTATATTCATAAATTTCACGAAATTCATCAGCATAAATAGATTTAAAAGGCAAATTAACTAAACACTGATAAGTTGGTTTCTTGTATGTGTAATGTTCTCGAAAACCTTCTTTCTTCAAGCCTCTTCTGACAGCATAGTAAGCTCTTCCGCTAGAATTTAATAACTGGGAAACTTGCATCAAAACTTCAATTTGTGTCTGTTCAAACAAAACATTTAGGACATAAAAACAGAGGATAGTATCAAACTTTCCTTGGGGATATTCAGGAAAATAGTAAGGGTCATAACCTGCAACATCAAAACCTTGTTGTTGTAGTAGTTTAACATCCTTACCCAAACCACAGCCAAAGTCGAGAACTCTACCGACAAGCAAATTTTGTTTTAGCATTATTTGAGCTGGAAATGATATCAATTTACGCTCTGTAGCTGTCAGGTGGGTATATTTATTTGATTGTTTATTGGTAAACATTGAGAATAGGTGGTAGGAAATAGGGGGATTAGCTATAATAGCAAGTATTAAAAATTTTTCTGTACTTAGATTTTATATTTCTAAATACTATTTATTGTTAACTAAATTATTGTGATTTCTAAGGTTATTTTTACTACCTTCTAAGGATAGAATTACTTTTGAGAAATAATATGAGACAATAGTAAGTATAATTATGAAAAGCTAGTTTTTCCCAATCATTTTCTTGTTGGAGTATAAGTGTTTTCTAGCTCTCGCCTAACCCTTTTAATAAACTTTCCTTGTCAACCAGATTTTGTATAATATTCTTGGGCTTAGTGATAAAAGAAGTTCTAATAATAGTGCTCAAGATTTTTTAGATTTTCAGCAATGGCCCTTAGGAATGAGGATTAAATCAACTCCAGAACTTTTGTGAAATAACTCAAAGCATATGGAGTTTAAGGGATTTCACTTATATAGATCATAAAATCCTCGTCCCAAAAAGTCTTTTATTGATTGAAACGTGAAAGTATGCCGGATATGCAACGGCTTAGGCGATCGCTACGGCTCAATATAACCTTAATATAAGTAGAGTTTTAAGCTTTAGTTTAGTGAGTTGACATCCTCCCGGGCTGTTAGGTAATGGGTTTAGTAGGGGAGCCGTAGCCCCTCGGCAAGTTTAGATTTCATCGGCTGCTGCTACTTTGCCAGTAGTCTTATGCTGGCCAACATGTCCGTTTTTTATCTCGGTATCCCCACCCACGACTAATATATTTCTTGCTGCATTTTCCGAAGGGATAGAACGACCTTCCCCTACACGACCATGTTCAGCCCAGCAATGTAGGACATTCCCGCTCACGAATTGATAAATATAATTTTCCACCTTTAAATCTACAACAACAACCAGTTTGGGATGTGGGTTTCCAACAGCTAATTACTCTTAGATCGCCACGGTATTTTTCTGTTTTTTCTGCTAAAAAATCCCAGGATTTTCTCCACCCGTTCTTCAGAAATAGCTCTCAATAATTTGCGATTCTTAACCATCCCAGAAACTTCTCATACCTCTCAATCAATTATTCGGTTTTCACAGACATTTCAGTAGATAATTTGTGTAGAAAATTGCTCCTTATATCTTTGCAGTTTGCTATGAAATTTAGCTATTTTTAGTCTAGGTTTTTCATATCCTTTAGAACCCTTAGTTTTTTTTTAGATAATGACTTACCTAGTTTTCGGTACTTCGAGTATTCCTTTCTTTAGTGGTTTTGGTGCATCAATGTTTCTAAAATATAGGGATCTTGCATGCAAAGTCCCTACATAGGTTTACTTTTTCTGTTGCCTTGAGCTGATTTAAAAAAGCTTTTATCAGCCTGTTAAAACATCGTTTAAAGATTCCTATAGTGGCAAGAACAGAAACAACTGATAGCCAGACTATTTCCTCAGTCTTTTTAGCCAGAGTAATAAACTGTTTTTGTAGTTCAGAATTAGTCCGTTTTTTCTTTCCTAGATTGTACTTTTCCTGACAGCAAGCTAGACTATTATCCCATAGAATACAGACACAACCTTCAGAGCATTGCTAATCGGTGTTTTTTGTTCCTGTCCCAATGTTGAATATATATGTTACTTAAATCTTGCTTTCATGGAATGACCTTTGAAATAAGGGGCATGATAACATAAGCCCTGGAAAAAAATAAACCAAAAAGTCGCCCCAGAAGGGCGAGGCTTTAAACCCAATTTTTCGCTAAAATCTATAGATATAGCACTAGGCCAATCATAGAGTGCGGACATTCATAAATGGTCAAACTCGGTCTCAGAGATTACTTTTAACTTTTGACTTCTCCCCTTAGGAGGGTAAGGGGGGGTTGATTTTGGACTTGCGTATAGGGCTATAGTAGCTTCCCAGCTAATAATTTTTGATTAGGTCTGGAAGCAAATGACAAAACTAATACATAATCAGAGGTTAAGCCATGACTAACATAGTCAGATCTTCTCTAAATAAAGAACAAACCACTACTTGGTTACGAGGACTAATGACCATTGCTTATGCAGATGGAAAACTTGATGCTACAGAAAAGAATTTATTTGACCATTTTAGTCATGATGAGTTTGCTTCGACAATTGAAATCTCAGAACTACAAACTATTAGTCCAGAGGAGTTAGCCAAGGTTCTTAAACATGACCCTAGTATAGCAGAAAATTTTCTGAGAACTGCTGTAATGGTAGCTTTGGCAGATGGAGTTTACTCTACTACTGAGGATAAAGTACTTCATAAATATTGTAATGCTTTAGGACTAAAGGTTAAAGCTTTAGAAGCACTGCGAAAGAATTTGGAAAAAGCTAAGGAACAAGCAGAAGATAATGATTTAGAGGGTTGGCTAGAAGAAGCGGAACATACTGGTAGTCCTATTATTCCTCATGACCCTGAACATGATAAAACTATACTTACTCCAATTAAAGATTGGTTGGATAAATGGGATATTAATGACCCAAAAATTGCTCACATGGTTTGTAAAATGATTCCGCCTCAATGTCCATTTGAGCGAGATGTTGTAATTTTTGGTAAGAAGGTAGCCCATATTCCAGCTATGTGCAAACTTAACCCAGTTTATGATCAGTTGGTTGGTTTGCGCTTCCGCGCTTTGTCTTATTTGGCAGACGAATGCAAGGAAGATATTTCTAGGTATTGTTAAATAGCAGGGGGTAGGGAATAGAAGGTATAGGACTTATGCAGAGGAACCCAAAAACCTAGTTTTTTAGTCTATGTTTATTATTATAGTTGTTTTAATTTAGATTGAGACAAATACGTCTTCCTATAACTAAGTTTCAGCAGGAAAAGTATTTTATTCTTATTTGAAATGACTATAAAAACAAGAACTTATGCTGGAAACTTGGTTTCTTTGGGTAAGTTCTAAAGTAGTTACAGAAGATACTAGGTATATAGAGTACAAATACTAATGATAAAATTTTTGTAGTCTGGGTGGCTTGTTTAGTATAACTCTACTTAACCCTTGATGGAGTCTTCTGTAAAATTCAATCCCTACTTCCTACTTTCTACTTCTTATTCCCTTAGTAGTTGAAAATTAACAATAACATTTTTTCTGATACCCTATTCCCTAATTTATCTGTACTCCCTAATTCCTAATTATGCAATTTATTGACCAAGCAGAAATTCAAGTCGAAGGTGGTAAAGGTGGCGATGGTATGGTTGCCTTTCGCCGGGAAAAGTTTGTGCCGGCAGGGGGACCTGCGGGTGGTAATGGTGGTCGTGGGGGTTCTGTGATTTTAGTGGCCGTTGCTCATTTGCAAACTTTGTTGGATTTTAAATTTCAGCGTGTGTTTAAGGCGGAAAATGGTAAGCGGGGCGGTCCGAAAAATATGACTGGGGGGGCAGGGAGCGATCGCTTAATTGAAGTGCCTCCTGGTACGATGATTTATGATGGGGAAACTGAGGAGTTATTGGGAGATTTAGTTAAACCGGGACAAACTTGTTGTGTTGCTCAAGGTGGCAAAGGCGGGTTGGGAAATAAACATTTTCTTAGTAATAGTAACCGGGCTCCTGAATATGCTTTGCCTGGGTTGGAGGGTGAGGTCCGAATGTTGAGGTTGGAGTTGAAGCTGTTGGCTGAAGTGGGAATTATTGGTTTGCCGAATGCGGGAAAGTCTACTTTAATAGCTGCTCTTTCTGCTGCTCGCCCGAAAATTGCTGATTATCCTTTTACTACTTTGGTGCCAAATTTAGGAGTTGTGAGAAAACCTACAGGAGATGGTACTGTTTTTGCTGATATTCCAGGATTAGTTGAAGGTGCTTCTGCTGGTGTGGGTTTGGGTCATGAATTTTTGAGGCATATTGAGCGTACCGAGTTATTGTTACATTTGGTTGATATTACAGATGTTGATCCGGTGGAGAATTTTGAGACTATTGAAAATGAGTTAGAAGTTTATGGACGAAATTTGGAAGATAAGCGACAGGTTTTGGCCTTAAATAAGGTTGACGCGGTTGATGTGGAGAGTTCAGAAATACAGGAGTTGGTGAGTAGGTTTAGGGAGATGAGTGGAGGAAAAGTTTTCCTAATTTCTGCTGTTGCGGGTATTGGTTTGGAGGAGTTGATGCAGGAAGTTTGGCGAGTCTTGGAAATGGAATAAAAGGTAATTTAGTAATGTTGGCCCTTGTAATAATGTAGGTTGGGTAGAACGATAGTGAAACCCAACACCATACCTGAGAAATGTTGGGTTTGGTTTCTCTCAACCCAGCCTACAAGTTCTACAAATTCTACTGAATATCTAACCCCCCTGCCCGTGGGGATTAACTTTCCCCTCTGGTTCCAGGAGAAGGGTTTTTCCAATAATGTCTGCCCTTGTACGATAGTGAAACCCAACACCATACCTGAGAAATGTTGGGTTTCGCTTCTCTCAACCCAACCTACATATTATACAAATTCTACTGAAGAACTAACCCCCCTGTCCCCGGGGATCAACTTTCCCCTGTCGTTCCAGGGGAGGGGTTTTTCAATAATGTCCGCCCTTGTAGAACGATAGTGAAACCCAACACTATACCTGAGAAATGTGGGGTTTGGTTTCTCTCAACCCAACCTACAAATTCTACCCTGCCCAGGTTTGGTTTTTCTCAAGACAACCTACTAACTAGCCCTAAAGCAATGTCGGCCCTTGTAGCAGGATAGCGAAACCCAACGCTATACTTGGAAAATGTTAGGTTTCGCTTCTCTCAACCCAACCTACAAATTCTGTAGTTCTGCGCAAGTCCTGACTATATTTAGAGAATGCTGGGTTTCTTTTATTTCAACTCAAGGTATAAAGTTCAGTCTATTTTAATAACAGTATTTTTCATCTAATGCTTTAGCGTGGTCTTCTCCAGTTCTTATCGCTCCTAGTAAAGTAGAAATAATGACGCACCTTTTAGGTTTGTCTTGGTTTTGAGGTTTAATGGCAATACGCCCTTTTGCTTGCAAGCTAGTTTGGGTACATTGATCGGTGGGGTAATAAACTGGACAACCTTTGTAGTTAAAAAGGGCCCGGTAGATGGGGTCTGTTCTATCTTTAGTAACTTTATTAGTATCCGGTTTAACTATCCTGAGAGTAGTTTCATATTTACCTTTGTCATTTGGCTCATTGTCGTCTATCTCAATACCGGGTTCTAAATATTCCCAGGTTGAGTTTGCCAAGTCGTCGGGAACGATCGCTGCTTTATGTACTGCCCATTTAATAACCGGTTGACCAATAACATTAGTAGTTTCTTGGAAACTAGCTTGCCAAGCTGTTTTATCTGTCATCGCCTTGCGTCGAGCTTTGAATATTACTTGATATATCCTGTTGTTGGAACTACGGAGGCGTTGGTTGTTGATGAAACCTAACCATGCGGGGGCTGCGATCGCTGCGAGAATACCTATAATTGAAACAACAAGTGTCAACTCTATGAAACTATATCCTGCTCCTTCTAGCTCCAGTAATTTTGCTGAGAGATTTATATGAGAATTTTTAATAATAGTTGATTTTACGGATGCTGATGTTTTTATGTTCATTTTTGCCCCGATATTCTATTATTTAATGTTTTTTCTGTATTTACTATTTTAGTAATTTATAATTTAATGTCAAATATAGAATCCGATTATATGCAATATATATTTACAATTCCATACTCAAATATTCAATCTCTCCACCTCACATAATGAGAACTTATATCATGTCCAGATAATCAGTGGCCAAAAAGTTTTTGCTTGTAGTTGGACAAGAGCCCTATCTGCACCTATATCATGTCCAGATAATCAGTGACCAAAAACTAAGGACCTTAAGAGCCAATTCTATCCTCCTGTCTCCTGCTGAAAGCCTTCTGCTGAGAGCATAAGTGCCAAAATCCTCCAAAGTCTAAGTGTTCAAACGGACATAATATTACACAGGCACCACCATATATGATAGGGGTGTTCATATTGGGGAGCCGAACATCTGTTAACCCTTACAAATGGTGTATAATTTCATATATGTGCTCATGTGCGCAAGTCTTGATCAGATTACCGAACAATTGGGTTTAAAGCCTCGCCCATAAGCGGGCTACTTTTTAGTTGATTTTTTTCCACAGGTTATAGCAGTCGAAGCAAAGATTAGGACATAATGCTCGAAAAATTATCTAGGAAAGATTATGCCTTCTCCTTATAGCTATGACTTAAGACAAAAAGTTATTAAGGCCATTGATGGTGGGA
>JAKQYE010000430.1 GCA_023356605.1 Trichodesmium sp. MAG_R02
ATATATCAAGAACTAATGAAAAAAGTAGAAAAGAAAGAAGACATAGTAGTTTTTTTGTAGGATTATCTATGATTTATTGGGCAATAAATGATGATCTTATCTGGGAATTAGTAGAAAATTTAATGAGCCAAAATCGTCATAAATTACTATATTATAAAAGGGAGCTCACAGGGATGAATACAGTGGTTAATTAGACTGTAATTTTTGATTAACAATTAATTAATAAGGGTGAGTTTTTTCGTGCATATTATTCTCCAATACAGCTTGAATAATTATTCAACACAGTTAGGCTGTGTAGTGCGAGCGCTTTGCCCTCGCACTACACCCCAACATTTCGTTAGGAGCGTTTTCTTTTTGTTGAAACATTCTTCAGCCCCCGAACGCAAATCCCTTTATATCTATAGCTTTCAACTAGCTGGTCACCCCGTGAGCTAAACATGACATAAATATTGATTAATTATTTCCCTTGATTACCAAAATAGGTATCAAAAATTGCCTTAGCAATGGGAGCAGCTCCTACCGAACCATAACCACCACCTTCAACTGCAACCGCTACAGCAATTTCAGGATTATAAGCAGGTGCAAAACCTATATACATTGCGTTATCAGCCTGCCCTGGAAGTTCTACCGTACCAGTCTTACCTCCAGATAATGGAATAGTACCATCATTCAACTGACGAGCAGTACCCTTCCTAACTACATCAATTAATCCTTCTCGCACTGTATTAATAGTTGAAGGCTTTAACCCAATCTTGATTGGTTCAGTGGTATCAGTATTAGTTTGAGAGGCAAATAAATGAGGTTGCACTCGATACCCACCATTCGCGATCGCACTCACCATAACTGAAGCTTCTAAAGGTGTTACCAATACCAAACCCTGACCTATTCCCATCGTCACAATATCAGCAATATGCCAAGGTTCCCCATATATCACTTCTTTTTCCTTTGGAGTAGGGATTTGACCATGATTACCATTTAGTCCCAATAGTTTGAAGTCAATACTGCCACCAATACCTAATTCTCGCCCCCACTTAGAAATTTGTTCAGGACCTGTTTTCACACCTACTTGATAGAAAAATGTATTACTACTGTAAGCTAAAGCATCCCGAAAACCAATTAGTCCATAACCCCCACTATGTTCATTAAAGGTTATACCACCAATAGTCACAGCATTGTAAGTTCCGACTTTGGAGTTAGGTAAATATTTGCCAGACTGTAGTGCTGCAACAGAAGTAACAGTTTTGAAAGTGCTTCCTGGCGGATAACCCTGAAGAGCGCGATTCAAAAAAGGCTTGCTTGCACCTTGGAGACCTTGCCACTTTTCCCTTGTCACTTGGCCGGCAAATATACTAGGGTTAAATGTAGGCCCGCTTGCCATTGCTAAGACTTCCCCTGTTTTTGGATTAATGGCAACTACAGCACCCCGACGATTTCCTAAGGCTTTTTCTGCAGCTTTTTGGACATCAAAATCGATGGTTAATTTTACTGCTTTGCCTGGGATCGGTTTTTCTATTCCTAACTGTTGAATTTCATTACCTTTGACGTCAACTTCAATCAAACGGTTACCCCAAACTCCTTCCAATTTAGAATTTGCTGAACGTTCGATTCCCATTTTTCCCACGATCATTCCCATTGGGTATTTGGGGTTAGCTATTAATTCTTCTTTAGTTGCTTCACCAGTATATCCTAGCAAATGAGCTGCTAGACTATCATGAGGATAGTAACGAATGTTTTCGGTACGAATTTCTACCCCTCTTGTATCACCTGCTTTTTCTGCTAATGCTACGAAAGTAGTGCGATCTATATTTGAGGTAATTCTGACTGGTAAGGCTGATTTATAGCCAACTTTCTCTAACTTGTTAATAATATCAGCGACTGAAATGTCTAAGATTAGACTAAGTTCTCTCGCTACCTCTGACCATTTTGCAGGTGAGTATTCTTGAGGCCATAAATATACAGAACGAGATAGAAAGTTACTTGCTAATATTCTGCCTTCGCGATCATAAATTGTGCCACGACTTGCGGCTACTGGTGTTAGGCGAATGCGGTTGTTTTCTGCACGTTCCCGGTTATATCCTCCTTGAACTAATTGTAGTTGTACTATACGATAAGCATGGATACTAATAAAGCTAGTAATCACTAACATCATTATGAGTGCTTGTACTAAGCGATGACGTTTTGATATACCTTGCTCCACAGCACTTCTGGCAAGGTATGGAAATTTAGAATATAAACCAAAATCTTGAGCCATTGTTATTGTATGAATATTTTATCTTTATTTTTCTTTGCACCCTGCTTTTCCTCCGGAAGATTCACCACTTTCTGTGTGTAGATCTTGGGGTTTGCAGAAAAAGTCTGTTAGTAGTGTTGCTTACACATTGTTCTGCCAGAAAAAATGTCTGTTTATGCAGCATGCCCCAGGAAATGTTTATAGCCCACATTCCGTACTTCAATTATGCTACAAGTATACTATTAAGGAAGAAGGTGTATTACAGCCTCTATTATTACTAATAACTATCAATAGTTTCTGTAATATGTATTTTTAATTAGAAACTTTATAGTTATTATCAGGTAAGGCTTTCAAGAGCTAGTCTTATATACTACATTTTGAAGTGCGGAATGTAAGTTATAGGCAAGGGAATTATGTCAATTCCTTTCTACTAAACTTACCCAAATTTACATGGCTCGAGAATTGCATAAGCTTTGGAGCTACCTTCAGTGTTTCACCCATATATAGTCATTTCAAATAAAAATGGAAAACTTTTTATGCTGAAACACGAGTTATAGCAAGAAAGACTTGTCTCAATTCTTTATTAAACAGGACTTACGTATTGCTTCTATATATAGTGTGTTTTTGATAATTATTTCCGATATTTACACTACAATTAGCGTCTTTGCGTAAGTCCTGTTAAAATGACTATACCACTCACCGCAGTATGTAACTTATCTACGACCCAGGCAACTAACATCCCAAGGAAGCTTAAGCTATTACATAGTTTTCGCTCATTGCTCATACTGCTACAATATCCCTTAGTACTGTATAAGTTTAAATCCCACATTCCGCACTTCCCGCATGTAGTACAGAAAGATACATGAATTATCATTACTATTTTGAGTCAACAAATTAAACAAATTAATTCTATAGAACACAAAAAATTAGTGGCATGAATATTTTGGGCAAACCAGGGATTTCTTTTGGCAGCAGAACATACAGGAGGAAATACACTCCTGTTGTTCGCATAAATTATTTTTTTTACCTTTTCAAGTAGTGCGTTCGCGAAGCGGACTGGAAGTCTATCGCTTCTTATTATTCAGGACTTACGCAAGTACGCTATATATAGCGTACTGTCGATATGAAATT
>JAKQYE010000431.1:0-1824 GCA_023356605.1 Trichodesmium sp. MAG_R02
ACAATACCAGAGTTGCTGCTTGACATCAATGAACCTCCTAATTACTGAGGGGAACCAAGCAATGCTCTTAGGCCTTGAGACTGCCCTAGCTCGGTAAGTTTACCTTAACTTGACAAATTTACTTGACAAATTCCTTATTCTTAAATTATAATTTATTTCAGTTAGTTATCGATGTCTGATGTAAAGGGCAAATTTTCCTCAGTCGATTCCTGACGTCCCACAGAATGCATCTCGACAAATTATCTGACGTCCCACAGAATGCAAATGAATTGTGGAGCAAGGGTTGGATAGCCTTTTCTCATGTCACTTTCAACTATTCTGGTGACAGTGCTTAGACAAAATGCAAATTTTCTTGATTATCGATTTCCGATGTCTCACAGAACGCAAATGAATTGTTGGGCAAGGGTTGGATAACCTTTTCTCATGTCACTTTCAACTATTCTGGTGACAGCAGTGATAATCACTTAACCATCCGTTTCCTCAGTCTGGGGGACCTGGTAATTAACGTTTAAGAACGAATGGCAGATAATATGTTTAACATGGATTAGGAAGAAACAAAGCCTCCTAGTCTTTGATATGGTCCTAGCTCAACGTAGGTCGCAGTGACGAAAATGCCTTGTACTGGCTAAGTCCTGGCTTCTGTCTTTTGAGAAGTCTATGTGGATAATTAGTTACTCCAAGGAGAACCTCTACTGATTTGGCAACATAGCCTCAATTGCACCTGATCGTTTGTCTGGTGGAAGTTGAACTATGAAGTTCTAAAAATGAGTATCTTTTGTAACACTCAGACTACCTCACACTTATGCCAGCCAGGAATGGTTTTTTTGCTTTTATGGTGATTGTTTTTCCTGCTGCACAAATTCATTCCTGGTTGGGCGTTGCATAAATGGGGGATGATTTTAATATCCTTGTAAAATTCGCATCTTGACTGTTCGTTATATTTTTGGGTAAGTAGAATCCTCGCCCCAATTATATTCATCCCTTAATTCAGCAATGCCCCTGGCTGCGGCATCGAGCAAGTCTCTAAACTTTAAAACAAACAAAGGAGTAAAAATAGTGAAACGAACTTTCATAAGAAGCTTACCAGCTTTTATTATGACCATTGTGTTGATGCTCACAATAGTTGTACAGCCTAGCATTGCATCGACTCAAGTTAACTATGGTGAGTCTTATTACATACAAAACCAAGAGTCTAGTAGTGAGAATTATTTAACTAGCGCAAACAGCCATCCGCATGGGTTCAACTTGACCGCAAACAGTAACCAAACAGCACTGCTGTTTACCGATAATATCAGTATCGGCAACCTTGCCTCCAAAGACATTCATTTAGACGATATTTCTGTTGTTGAATCAGCCACACAACCGAAAAAGACGGTCAAGTATGGTCAGTCTTACTACTCAATGAACCAAATGTCTGGAGGTCATCTGAATGTAGGCGGCAAAGCTGATTATTGTGCAGCAACAACTAAATTTAACATTACTACAGATCTAGATCAAACAGGGGCGACATTGTGGACATTTGAGTCCCCCACCGGAGCATCTGATAGGACTGCTGTATCCATTGGTGACTTGGTTTATCTACAAAAACCTGAAATTGAGAGTCATCTAGGTATGTGTGGGCAATCAGGGTGCCCGAAGTGCAGTCATTGTTTCCACCGATGCTCCTGATCACAAGGCTGGTAATGGTAGGAAAAAAGCTAATATTAAGATTCCAAATAATGGAGATGCTATTCTCGATGGCGGTGGGGTTGGTGAAGATTATCCTTCCGTTGAACAGGTTAAAGCTACCATCAACAACGCTAACTTGTTGCCTATCTTCTTGGT
>JAKQYE010000431.1:1924-3357 GCA_023356605.1 Trichodesmium sp. MAG_R02
GGAGAACCTCTATCATGGAGTTAATGCCAGAAAAGAAACTGTCATGGAATTAGTAGATGCCCTCTCATTAAACTCCATCGCAAGTTCGGTAGTAGAATTGTCTGAACATCCTTTATTTCGACGAGGTTATAACAGTTTATATAAAGGAATTCAATAATTTTTACCAGCTCAAAATGATCATAATTACTCACAACAAGTTAATTACTTATTAGAGGCTGCATCTCAAACAATTCCTACTCCATTTTCCCGACATTTCCATTTATTTAGAATTGATACAACTCCTTTTCCCCGTCCCTTTTTCGCTACATTAGCAGATAAAACTTTTATCCATTACCCTAATCCAATTAAAGGAAATAAACCCATTAGTATTGGCCATTCTTATTCAGTTATATGCGCAATACCCGTGGGAATAGCAACAGGTAATGTACCTTGGGCTGTTCCCTTATTGGCAGAAAGGATTCCCTCGTCAGAAAAAGCTACTAATATTGGCAATAAACAACTGTAAAAAATCTTTAAAACTGTTTCTTTCTCTGGAGATAAGTTATCAGTTTTAGTGGCTGATAGTTTCTATAGCCAACGAGATTTTATTGGAGAACAAGTTAAGCATAAAAACTTAATTACCGTGACATGAGTGAGAAGCAATCGAGTCTTTTACCGTCAATTTATCAGATGGTATATTATCTTCTAAGGTTTATTTTAAGAGTTTACTAGGAGCTACTTCTGGTAAATTTAATAATTTACCCAAGTTTTCGACTAGAGTTAAATCGAACTTAGTTAAAACTGCTTCTAAACTGAATTTACTGTAGGGCATTATGTAAATTTTTTGGCAATCTTTTAGCAAATAAGGGACTATAATTTTTCTTTGTCATAAAGTGCTGTTAAAGGAAGATAACGAAGTTGATTATCTGGCACATAAATGATTGTATTGATATTGGCTTTAGTTAATTCATCCTCTATGGGTTGAGGAATGAGAACAAAATCAAGCCGGAGAAAATTAATTCCCCTCAAGAGATTTCCCAGGCACAAACTACAAATCTCCGGCCTTATTTGATTTACGTTCCTTAATTAACCAACTATAGGGTTTTTCGGAGGAATTTTTGACATCTCGAATAGGATGAGAAATTGTCAGGGGAAAATCAGCGATCGCTTTGTTAATTTCCTCTGTTTTTACTGCTAGACTTTTGTGTATTGCTTCCCCTTCTGCTTTGATTAACTGGAATTTTAGATTTTTCACGCCGAAAATGGCTCCAAAGCTAGTATTAGCAAGGGACATACCTAAAAAACTAAAAATAGCTAAAACCTAGGTATATAAAAAAAACGGTTAATTCAATGTAAAAGCATTACTGTATAAGCTTTTGACTTAGTTTTCAACCTATTTTTGACCTAAGTCCAGTTAATACTAATTCCAATTTGTCTGACACCCATCAAGGGAT
>JAKQYE010000432.1 GCA_023356605.1 Trichodesmium sp. MAG_R02
ATGTGTTCAATTCCTGTGGAAACTTGCAATTCCTCGGTAATGTTTTCCCAAGTTTTTGCATACTTTTTTCGACTGCTGTAATCAAAAGCTGATGGATAGGAAATACACCACTGAATCTGCCGGACACCGTTTTTAGCTGCAACCGCACTCCCATACAAAGCCAAATTTTTCAGGAATAGTTTATTGGCAGCGTAATTATTCCAGTGAAGATTGGTTTCTATCCAGCCCCGAAGCGGTTCAAACCTGCTGCGGTTAGGAACGTATATCCTACCATCAATAATTGGTCGTTCTAGGTTTTTATCCCTCTCTGGTTTACCCCTGGTTGTTAGTACACTCTCCAAGGGCAAAGGTTTATCAATAGGGATAAACCTTTCTGGGATAAAGTATTCAAACAATACAGGTATTCGCGTTCCATTCAAAACTCCTGTCACCTTTAATTAGTAGCGTATCAAGCCTTAAATGTTGTATTAGGATTTTGGACAAAATACAATATATAGCTTAGATTTTGCCATTATATAGTTAAACTTTTTTGTAGCTACCTACTTAGAATTCTGACAGTGAAAAGGGTTTACTTATAAATATCACTAAATCTACAAGAACACCATGATTTCATTCTATTAGACATATACCATGTTTAATGCATGTCATTTTCTAATGATAATTGTAGAAGCAATCCTGGTAAGATTTTGTTAATTTAATTTAAGATGTTGTTAATTTTTGTTAAATAAATTGACTAAATAATCTAGTTATTAGACGATAATAAAAATATCTGATTATTAGAGGTTAGGAGTAGTTAATTGTGTCTATTTTAATCCGCAAAGTTAACAATTTCGCGATAGCACTACTTGAAAAGCTAAAAAAATAATTTATGCGAACAACAGGAGTATAGTTCCTCCTGTATGTTCTGCTGCCAAAAGAAATCCCTGGTTTGCCCAAAATATTCATGCCACTAATTTTTTGTGTTCTATAGAATTAATTTGTTTAATTTGTTGACTCAAAATAGTAATGATAATTTATGTATCTTTCTGTACTACATGCGGGAAGTGCGGAATGTGGGTTTAAAACTACCAGGACTTATGCACGGGCACGTCCTTCCAGTGGGGGCGAATGCCATTCGCCACTACATATGGCTTTTCGAGGTGAAGCGTGCGTAAGTCCTGTATATATTAAAGGAAATAGGTTGCAACACTACACTAGTTTATTGTCTCAAGATTTAGATATGCTCCTATCTTTGTTCCATCTGATCATAGTATTTGGGAAAATAGGTTTTTTTGCCTTTGGTGGAGGTAATTCAATGATATTACTCATTGAAGAGGAAGTTGTGGAAAACTATGGTTGGATTAGCTCAGGTGACTTTTCTGCTATGGTGGGAGCTACTTTTTTATTCCCTGGATTAACAGCGGTAAAGCTTTCAGGGTTGATAGGTTACCGTGTCGGAGGTGTTTTAGGTTTACTCTGTTCTGTTTTAGCTCTTAACCTTCCTGGATTAATCTTGGCCTTATTGTTTTTTCAGATTTTATCAAACAATGCAGAGCACCGTATTATAGCAAAAATATTGCTATCTATGCGTTATGCTGCAGTTGCAATGATTGGAAGTGTTCTTTTTTCTTTTACTCTAGTTCTTGTAAAGATGAATCTGCAGTGGATCCCCATAATATTGACGGGTATTTTTTTTACGTTGATCACTTTTTTCAATTGGAATGTAATACTTTGTTTAATAGCATTCATTATTTTATTCATTGTGATTACTTAAATAATATCAACAGGACTTATGTACTACCGCTATATATAGGATCTTGTTGGTAATTAGGGTTTGCTGAAAAAGTCTTTTTGGTCTACAAACCGGAATTCTTCTAGAAATAAGTTCTTGGAATCTTTCCGCTCAATATCTGGCCACATAATTTCCTTTTTAGTGTCTATAATTGTAAAAAACTACCTAAACTTTACTTATTACATAATATAGGAGTCTACAATGAAAATTTCAGATCAAAAAAATCCAGCTAGACCTCAAATAGGTGGTTATGTAGTCGCTATAGCTTTAAGTACAGGTTTGACTTTAACTGCCATACGCGCTTTTCCTAGAGTATTTATACCCACAGACAACAGGGACACGACTCAAAATAAACCTCAAAGTCAGCTAGTGGTAAATACAAGAATGCCTAAGATAGCACAAGTAGCCGTGAAAGCTGATAGTTTTATCGCCACTGCCGTTGAGAAAGTAGGACCGGCTGTCGTACGCATAGATACAGAACGTACGGTAGCGCATAATTTACCCAATTTTTTTAATGACCCATTTTTCCGTCGCTTTTTTGGAAATGATAGTTTTTCCCAAGTTCCTAAGAAGTTTCAACAACAGGGACAAGGCTCTGGTTTTATTACTGATAGTGGTGGTATTATTTTGACTAATGCCCATGTTGTTAAAGGTGCAGATTCAGTTACAGTTAAGCTTAAAGATGGGCGGAGCTTTGAAGGAGAAGTAAGAGGTCTTGATGAACTTTCTGATTTAGCAGTGATCAAAATTGATGGAGAAAAGTTACCTGTTGTATCTTTAGGAAATTCTGATATAGTAAAAGTCGGAGATTGGGCGATCGCTGTTGGTAATCCCCTGGGGTTAGATAATACAGTGACTTTGGGTATTGTTAGTTCCCTAAACCGCGCCAGTTTTGAAGTTGGTATTCCTGAGAAACGTCTTGATTTTATTCAAACTGATGCTGCCATTAATCCTGGTAACTCTGGAGGTCCTTTGGTAAATTCTCAGGGAGAAGTTATTGGTATTAATACGGCTATTCGTGCTGATGGCCAAGGTATTGGATTTGCTATACCTATAGACGAAGCAAAGGTGATTCAAGAAAAGTTAGTTAAAGGTGAAAGTATACCTCGTCCTTATATTGGGGTGCGGATGATTACTTTGACTCCAGAAATTATTGAAAAAATTAATAAAAATCCCAATTCCTCAATACAACTGCCTGACACTGATGGTGTTTTAATAGCACAAGTAATTTCTAATAGTCCAGCAGCTAAAGGGGGCTTACGACTTGGGGATGTGATTACAGAAATTGACGGTCAAAAAATTACCGCTGCTGAAGAGTTACAGAATATAGTTCAGAAAAGTCAAATTGGTAAACCTCTAAAAATTACGGTAAAACGTGGTAAAGATACTCAAATATTTTCTGTGAGTCCACAGGAACCACAGGATGCTAGTTAATCAAAATTATTTCTTTATTAGACATCTCCAAAAATACTCAAACGCTTATCCTAACTATCTTTAGTGGTGCGATCGCTACTTATGAAGATAGTTAATTTGTACAGTTTTATGGGCATCAGAGATACTTTGTGTTA
>JAKQYE010000433.1 GCA_023356605.1 Trichodesmium sp. MAG_R02
AATACTGATTAGCAAGGCTCCGCAGGTTGTGTCTGTGTCGTCTGGTATGATAGTCTAGCTTGCTGTCAGGAAAAGTACAAATTAGGAAAGAAAAAAACGACTAATTCTGAACTACAAAAACGGTTTATTACTCGGGCTTTAAAGACTGAGGATAGAGTTTGGCTTTCAGTTGTTTCTGCCATACTGCAATCTTTAAATGGAGGAGATGGCTACAGTTTTAGTAGGTGGCAGGTTTCAGGTTTCAGGTTTTAGGTGGCAGGTGGTAGGGTTGAATTTCTACTCAAATTCATTGCTGCTTTTATTTATAGGACTTAGGCATGAACGCTATTTGTAGGGTGTGTTTTGCTGAGGCAAAGCGGAGCGAAGGCTTCGCTACTTGAATTACGCAGTTCGTAACGGACTAAGGTACTATATATAGAGCCTTTGCGTAAGTTCTGATGATGTCATTAAGATCCTCGTAACTTTTTGAGTTGATCTAGAGAGTCTTTATATGACTGTTGATCTGCTTGTTGTTTGTATAAGTCGGCAGCTTTTTCAAAGTCTGATATAGCTTTTTCAATATTTCTTTTGGCCTTGTAAGTCAGACCCCTGTTGTAGTAAGCATTAGCATATTTGGGATTAAGTTGAATGGCTTGGTTATAGTCAGCGATCGCCAAATCATATTTTCCCTGGTTACGGTAAGCTATACCCCTGTTGTTGTAAGCATAAGCATATTTGGGATTAAGTTGAATGGCTTGGTTATAGTCAGCGATCGCCAAATCATATTTTCCCTGGTTATAGTAAACAACACCCCTGTTGTTGTAAGCTTCAGCAAATTTGGGCTTAAGTTGAATGGCTTGGTTATAGTCAGCGATCGCCAAATCATATTTTCCCTGCTTACGGTAAACAATACCCCTGTTGTAGTAATAATCAGCATCTTTGGGATTAAGTTGAATGGCTTGGTTATAGTCAGCGATCGCCAAATCATATTTTCCCTGGTCATCGTAAACAAGACCCCTGTTGTAGTAAGCATAAGCATATTTGGGATTAAGTTGAATGGCTTGGTTATAGTCAGCGATCGCCAAATCATATTTTCCCTGGTCATAGTAAACAATACCCCTGACATTGTAAGCTTTAACAAGTTTTGGATTCAATCTAATGGCTTGGTTCAAGTCAGCGATCGCCTGCTCAAACTCTTCTCTATCATGGTGTTCATCTCCTTGATCATAGTAACTTTCAGCCTCCTGAATTTGAGATGCAGTAATATTATCAGTATTTGTATTTGTAACAGTCGGATTTTTTCTAATAGGAGAAGGCCTCGGAGAAGGCAAAGCAACACGAGTTGACCTCACCACAACCCTGCTCACCTGCTGTGGCATATCCCGCAAAAAAGTCGAAACCAAAACCCCCTTCCCATCTCCATCAACTTTTTTTGTCACCCCCACATGAATACCCATCAACTGCCCCGCCTCATTCAAAACCGCACCCCCACTCATACCCGGATATACACCCTCACCAGATACAGTTGGTTCATAAGTTAAAAAATCTCCTGCTCGTGGGTTAGTCACCTTCGCCGGAGTAAACTGAAAACCTTCCCTATTCTCAACTCCAGGCCAACCCCCCACATAAACTTGACTATTTTTCCTTAACTGACTCGCCTCCCCTATTTCAGCCACCTTATATTGCTTCACACTAGCAAACTTAAACACAGCCAAATCTGCATCTGGATAACGGTAGATAATTTCTAGTTTCAGAATTTCCGCATCCTCCCCCGGTTTTTTACTACGAACAACTACTCGATAATCATTTGGGTACAGAAAAATATGGTTGGCACTCAGCACATAATAAGTAGAACCTTCTTTACCAATAATAACCCCCGAACCTGATGAGCCAAAAGGGTCACCTCCAGAAACAACACTACGAGCAACAACTTCTACAGTCATATTTTCAGCTAATCTATTTAAAGCAATTGGATTTAAAGAAAGGGTGTCTTGTCTAGCAGTAATAATTGGATTAGATCTAGAATTTTGAGTAGAAACATCTGTACTTATTTGTGATTCAGATTTACTGTAGCTTACTAGAGCAATAGTGATTAATCCAATAGTTAGTTTAGTAATATGTTTCATTATATTTATTTTACTCTTTAAACATTTGGAAATTACTTTTATATTTTACCTTTATATAATTTAGAATTTAGAAGAGTTTTCCTCTGAGGGAAGCATACCATAATAAGTAGTTTAAATCCACAAAAGCTTATTTACTTTTGCTTATTATACCAATTTCATTAAGTTAGGAAATTCCTATTAAAAAAAAGAGAATCAACAAAAAATCCCCCTTTCAAAAAAAGACTTAGGGGGATTATCAATTTAGAATTTAGAATTTAGAAAGGTATTTCTCAAGGTAATCATACCACAATAAGTCATTTAAATGCACAAAAACTTATGGACTGCACCTTCTCATACCAATTTCATTATTTAGTAGGTGAAGAATACTGCAACATGGAATTAATATTAAGAACCTTTGAGAATTTAGAATTGAGAATTTAGAATTTAGAAAGGTATTTCTCAAGGGAAGCATACCACAATAAGTGATTTAAATGCACAAAAACTTATGGACTGCACCTTCTCATACCAATTTCATTATTTAGTAGGTGAAGAATGCTGCAACATGGAATTAATATTGAGAATCTTTATATCTCCATATTGTTCAAAAATAGTAGCTGAATGTGTGAGAGGGTTAACAGAATCTCTCAGATTTAATTCACCTATTTGGTTAACCATTGCTTGAGCACTATCACCAGGTTTAAGAGTCATCAAAACATTCGTACTAGGACAGTTACCAGTATAGCCATTTAGACTATCAAGAGCACATAATACAGGTAGGTTATTTGTACGACTAGGAACAATTTTCCTCAGACTTCCTTTACTTTGAAACTTATTAAATCTATCAGAAATTATACGGCAACGCTTCTGGGTATCATATCCAGCGTTGATGAAATAATTACTTTCCCAAATAATCATAGTTATTTTCCCCCTACTGGGATGGTCCGCGATCGTCGCAGATTTACCATTATGAGTACCACAGTAGAAATTCGCCAAGGGACTATTGTCTTGGGCCCGACTATGGTGAGTTAGGCCAAAAATTGCAGCAAAACTCAAGCAACCAATAGTCGCCCATCGTTGGGCCAATTTAAAATTCATATATATCACTCCTTTACCGACAAAGATAATATACTAATTATATTCAATTTTTTGGTTGAATTGCTAGATGAATATAGTTTGAAACTATTTGTGACATTCTGCTTTTAAGGTTAGTATTAACGAACAGAGATTTTAAGGTAAAAAAAAGTGGGTTT
>JAKQYE010000434.1 GCA_023356605.1 Trichodesmium sp. MAG_R02
ATTACTATATCTACCATTAAGCTTACAAGTCAGCCCGTGAGCTCTTATACTCTCATCCTAACTAGACTTTAGGAAAAAATAGGTTAAAAATAATATCAAAACTTTACACTATAATATATTCATCCTTGAATTAACTGTTTTCTTAATATATTTAGGTTTCAACTATATTTTAACAATTTAAGGTATTGCCTTCGCTCATACTGGGTTTAAAATTATTTTCGCTTTAAAAAATCTCAAAGGTGATTTATACAGTAAATATTCAAAGGCAGAATTTATTACTATACTTAAGCTCTGGCAGTTATTTTCCAGTAAACCCCAAGTTACTAAAAGCTAAGTAGTATAAAACATAAAACTTTCAGCTAAATTGACAAATCAGCTCTTAAAGTTACGCATCAGCCTAATATGATCCAGCCGTGGGACTTATAGTCATTTCAAATAAAAATGGAAAACTTTTTCTGCTAAAACTTAGTTATAGCAAGAAATACTTGTCTCAATCTAAATCAAAATGACTATATATAAAATTTATAGAACTTACACAACAGCACTAATTGTAGTAACAATATCTTAAAGAATAAACTTGTATACTATGTGTATACTAATGCTAAATGATTTTGAATATAAATGAGGTATCATAGAAAACCACAATTGTTTAGGTTACCACATTTGACTACATATGATAATTCCTCAAATTTGAGCATACCAAATTCTAAGCACTTTTAATTGTTAGTGGTGAAAGTTTTTCAAGAACAAGGGTTTTGAGTATTTTTTTAGTTATTCAGGACTTACGCAAATCAACCTTTAAAACACCATATGTAGGGGCAAATGGCATTTGTCCTCACGCTCATGTAGTGCCCGTGCGTAAGTCCTGTTATTAAAGGACAAGTCTATTAATTTGGTGATAACATGAAATTCTTTCTACTGAACTTGCCCAAGCTCACCTATATTTATGTTTGAGCCTTGGAGATAAGATTCCTGCTTCACTGCATTGAAGACCACTGCCCCATAGGCTGTAAACTATCTTTTCCAAAGGCTTAAAATCCGCTGAAACTAGGCCTAATAATTTTATAATAATGTAAGATTGACGACATACCATGATGAATTAAAAAAAGGTATGTTTAAGTATCTTTAGGTAAAATTTCAGCTTTCGTATTGGGATTAAAACAAAGACAAATTTAAGGAGAGTAAAATTGGTAGTTACTACATTAAATATCACTAAATCTGAAGAGATTTTTGCAGCAGCCCAAAAACTCATGCCTGGAGGAGTTAGTTCTCCGGTCAGAGCATTCAAATCTGTTGGTGGCCAACCAATTGTATTTGACAAAGTTAAGGGAGCTTACATTTGGGATGTCGATAGCAACAAATATATTGACTACGTTGGCACTTGGGGGCCCGCTATCTGTGGTCATGCTCACCCAGAAGTATTAAACGCTCTGAAAGAAATTTTGGAAAAAGGCACAAGTTTCGGTGCCCCCTGTGCTCTAGAAAACACCTTGGCTGAAATGGTTATTGATGCTGTAGCGAGCATCGAAATGGTTCGCTTTGTAAACTCTGGAACAGAAGCCTGTATGGCTGTACTCCGTTTGATGCGAGCCTTTACAGGTAGAGACAAAGTAATTAAATTTGAAGGTTGTTATCATGGCCATGCTGATATGTTTCTTGTCAAAGCTGGCTCCGGTGTAGCAACCCTCGGTCTACCAGATTCTCCAGGAGTGCCTAAGTCTGTGACTAGCAATACTTTAACTGCCCCTTACAACGATTTAGAGGCAGTTAAGCAACTATTTGCCGACAACCCTGACCAAATTTGTGGTATTATCCTCGAACCCGTGGTCGGCAACTCTGGATTTATTGCCCCAGATGCAGGTTTTTTGGAAGGGTTGCGGATGATTACAGAAGAAAACGATGCATTACTTGTGTTTGATGAAGTAATGACTGGCTTCCGTATTGCCTATGGTGGCGCTCAGGAAAAATTTAATGTTACTCCAGATTTGACAACTTTAGGAAAAATTATTGGTGGTGGTCTACCGGTGGGAGCTTATGGCGGTCGTCGGGATATTATGTCAATGGTTGCTCCAGCAGGTCCAATGTATCAAGCTGGTACTCTTTCTGGTAACCCTCTGGCTATGACTGCTGGTATTAAGACTTTGGAATTGCTACATAAACCGGGTACTTATGAGCAGTTGAATCGGATTACTAAAAGGCTTGTTGATGGGTTATTGGCTATTGCTGAAGAAACTGGTCATGCTATTTATGCCGGACATATTAGTGCAATGTTTGGTATCTTTTTCCATAAAGGACCAGTTCACAATTATGAATATGCCAAAAAATCTGATTTGAGCAAATTTAGTAAGTTCCACCGCGGAATGTTGGAGCATGGAATTTATTTGGCTCCTTCTCAGTTCGAGGCAGGGTTTACTTCTTTGGCTCATACAGACGAAGACATTGACCAGACTTTAGCTGCTGCTAAAGAAGTTATGTCTAGTCTTTAAGAGTTTTTTAATGGGTAATGGATAATGTAGTTTTCGCTTTACCCATTAAAAACTATAGCAATCCTCTCTCAAGAGTGAGAAAAGTTGACTGTTTTAAGGCAAGAGGCAGAAACTAAGGTAAAAAGTCGTCAAAGAAAATTAGATTGGGAAGAATTAGAAAAAGATGTAAAACAAAATCCAGAGTCGAGCGTTGTCAGACAGAGCTAAAAAATTTGGAGTTATAGTTGTTTTACTTTAGATTGAGACAAGTTTTTATGGATATGAAAGTATTTTAGGTGAAAAAATGTCTTACCCTTATTTAAAATGACTATAATCAACCAGCTATATTTTATGCTTTAAAAAGAATGAATTTTCCTTGAAAAAAGAAACAACTTCGTTATAGAGAAATAAATAGAGAAGAAAGGATACAATATTATCAGCTTTCCCTCGAAATTTTATCAAAAAATTTGGAGGTAAAAGTATTGTATTTATTGATGAGTCAGGATTTGAAGATAATCAAGACTGTATTTATGCCTGGTCAAAAAAAGGGAAAAAAGTTTATGGTGAGCAAGAGGGAAAACGAGGTAAAAGAGAAAATTTAGTAGCCGGGAGAAGAAAAAAGGAAAAAGATTTAATAGGGCCAATTATATTTAAAGGAAGCCTAAATGCCATGGGATTTGAACAATGGTATAATCAACATTTATTACCATCATTAAAAATTCCCAGTGTACTGCTGCATGGATAATTCACCATTAATTACGAAAAAACGTTATTAGAGAATAAGTAGAAGCAGGGGGTCACCAATTACTATTTTTGCCAAAATACTCTCCTGATTTAAATGACATAGAACATGATTTT
>JAKQYE010000435.1 GCA_023356605.1 Trichodesmium sp. MAG_R02
GACAAAAAATGCCGATAGCTTATCGGTGAACGCCTGTGGACTTGAAGGTGCCGTCTCCCTTGGTTGAAGCAGGAATTGAACAGCAAGCCTGTCTAGGTTTGTATAGGTTTCATGAAGCAGTGTCAAATATAGATTTAGTGGTAAACGAGTGACTTGAAGACTTTATAAAGCTTCAAATGGTCTCAAATACAATGCTGATGTCAATGGAAGTTTAAACATATTACGAAAAACAGTCCCAAATACTTTGAACAATGGGATAATGGGTGTTGTAATTCACCCCGTAATGGTGACCCTTAATTAAAACTAGGTCAAAGAATATTTTTCTATAGATTTAGTAACTATTAGCTTAAGTGTTTTTAACTTTTCACAGACCATTTTTTCTAAAATAAATAAGGAGAAACAAGCTTTCAGAGGCATTTAATTTATATTTAGTATATTTATATAGCAACCCTAAATAGGTTGCGGCAAATCAAAAAGTAGATAAAAAAGTTAAAACTCTTACCTATTGCCTGTTGCTTGTTGCCAAAAAAGCAGTAAGATTTTTGCCACAAATAAAATAGGATTGCTATAGTTTTATTCCTTAAATTGGTTGAAGTTGAAAGATGAGGACGGACATTAATTCAGCAATCCCAACTTCATTATTCCTCTGTTAATATGTGTTTTTGCTGCTTTCCTCATACTCAAGACTGAAATCATATAATATTAGTCAAATAAGCAGTATAGCCTAAGTTTGTAAAATTGGTATAATATCAAATCAGGTAAATATTTGCTATAAATAACTAGGCTGTTTATGAGGATTCAGGAGTCATAATCAATAGCTTGAATACTATTTTTAGATTATAAATTATCTTTTTTGTCAAAGGAATATCTCCGAATAAAGTCTTTTAATTATACTTATTATTCATAACATTCTTTTTTTTAAAGCTTGGTACAATTCAGGATAATCATTGGTTTGTTGTATTTTTGTCCAGTCTACATATTTAGATCAATCTGATTTGTAGTGCTACAACGTTGTTCTTTTAAGACTTTGTTCTAGAACAAAATTTTCGGCAAAAAATGTTATGGCTAATAAATTTAACTCCTCTTTTAATAAGATTCTACTGTCGCGAATCTTAATACTTACTGTACCAGGGCTAATATTGGGCCAGTATATAATTTACAGACAAGCACGTTCTACCCTTTTAAACACTGCTCGTCAAAACCTCAAAGAAAGTGCGGATAGAAAAGCTGAAGATATTCAACAATGGACCAAATCACTAGAGTCAAATCTAGTTAGTGCTAGCCAAAACCATGTACTTCAATTTGGTCAAACTAAGGATTTTCAAAGTTATGTTGAGCAGTTATACAAAATGCTATCTACTCAAGTAAGTTGCGTTCAATTACAGGACTTACAGACTGAGCAGTCGATCGCAAATACCTGTGATATTGAATTAACAAATCCCTTACTCAAAAATATATGGCCTCAGCAACAGAAACAACTTATTGGGGATAAATCTAATATTTATGTGAACTACATAATCCAAGAACAGTTAGGCTCAGATAGTGAATCAAATTCTCAGCAAGTAAATAGAAAAAGACAAGTTAGCTTAGTTTGGACTGTACCAGTATATGTTAGTGAAGCTGGGGAAAGAAGATTGCGGTATGCCTTGAGTATTAAGTCAGCTTTACCAATGCAAATAAATAGAAAAAGGGGCTCATTTACAGGTTCAACTTTTGTAATTAATTATCCCAAAGGTACGATATTAGCTAGTCCAGACCCTCATAAAATAGGGGGTAATATTTCTGAAGAGCCAGGGGCAAAGAGACTAAAAAATATTATGAGAAATGCACAGAAAGGCAGAAAACATTTTGCCCACATATTTTCTTTTAAGATAACAGATATCTATGCCCCGAGTGTAAATAGGGAGAATAATATAAGTAAAAATCCTTTGATAGAAATTATTGATGAACTAAAAAGGATAGAAATTATTGATGAACTCAAAAAGATATTGCCAGGGTTGTTAGGACTTAAATTATCAGCACATAATGAATTTTTAGCAGGGTATGCTGCTATTCCTAGTCCTATGGATAGGGATGATGACCAAGCATGGATTATCTTAGCAATTACACCTATAGATTTCGCTTTATCTGGTCTTAGAGAAGTTCAAAAGGTTCTAATTATTCTGATTTTAGTTTTAGCATTTGCTAGTACTATAGCAAGTATTTATTGGGCTCGTGATTTAGCTCGCCCTTTGGAAAAACTGCGAGACTATGCTATTACTGTTAATAATTTAGATTCTCCCAATAAAGTACCTCGAAATTTAAAAATTCGTGAGTTTAATCAACTAGCAATTTCATTGCAGAAGATGGTAGAGAGATTAAAAAATTGGGCTGAGAAACTAGAAGTAACTTCTAGAGAGGCTCAGGTTGCTAACCAGTTGAAAAGTGAATTTTTGGCGAATATTTCCCATGAGTTAAGAACTCCACTTAATGGAATTATTGGTTCACTTCAACTTATTTGTGATGGTTTTTGTGATAGTAGGGAAGAAGAGATAGATTACTTGAAACAAGCTAATAATTCTGCTATTCATTTGCTAAGAATTATCGATGATATCCTGGATATTGGTAGGATTGAATATCAAACTTTATATATGACATTTGAGGATGTTGATATTATCCAACTATTAGGAGAGACAGTAGATTTATTTAGAGACGAGATTGAACAAAAGTCTCTAGTGTTAAAACTAAATAATTATGAAGAAAATTCTGAAGAAAAAATAGTTGTTTATGGAGATAAAAAAAAGTTACAGAGGGTGTTAAAAAATGTTATTGGTAATGCTATTAAGTTTACAGAAAAAGGAAGCATTAATATCTCCATTTGTAAAAAATATAATGAATGTATTATTTCTGAAAATCAGAATAATTTAGTTAATCATTATAATCAGAAATTTAATCAGGTTTTAGTTACAATTCAAGATACAGGAGTTGGTATTCATCCAGAACAACAGGATAAATTATTTCAGCCTTTTGTGATGGTAGATGGTACAAAAACTCGTAAATTTGGTGGAAATGGATTAGGACTAGCCATAGCTCGCAAACTGATGGAAATGATGAATGGTAATATTGAGCTTTACAGTGGAGGTATAGATCGAGGAACTACAATTTATATTACTATGCTAATTAAGGAAAGATTATTATTTGAGAATAAACAGGATATTGCAACATAAATTCAATTGAGTTAACAGGATTAATTGATAGTAATTAGTCATATAGAGGTTCACCGCCCTGGATTCATATCCGGTAAATAACCAATAAGTTCTTAAGCATTTAACGACTTAT
>JAKQYE010000436.1 GCA_023356605.1 Trichodesmium sp. MAG_R02
TCCGCAGAATAAACCTAACACATTAGCAGGGGATGAGTAACGCTTAATAAATTTTAGAGGCAGTACTTCTCCCGCTTTCCCTAGTTTTTCACTGCGAATAAACACCAAAAGTTCATCATCAATATTAGAAATATGATTAGAAATATGATTAGCAGTTAACACATAATAAACAGAATCTTTTCTACCAATAATTACTCCCGAACCTTTAGAAATATATTTATCACCTCCAGTCAAATAACCCTCACTTACAATTTTTACTACTGTTTGTTTTGCTAATCTATTTACAGCATTTTTCATGTCGGTCGACCACAGTAGGGAGGTTGCATGCAACGTCCCTACAAGGTTTTAGTTATGGCGATGTAGTTCATCAATTTAAAAAGCGCTGTAAAGTAAAAGGATTTACAGGAATATCTGATTTTCTGGCAATAAAAGTTGGTTGTTCTAGTTGTTATGGTTGTTTGTTTAGAAAAAGTATTTTATTGTAACTAACTAGGGTGAATGTTATTCTTATGATTGTTATTTTAATGATATGTTTCGTTATAGTTATTTTTTTATTTACAGGACCTACGCAAGCAAACTGGAAAACCCGGTTTCTCGTAGATATTTATGTGTTAAAAACAATGATTTACTGTAGACACCGGGTTTCTTTGCGTAAGTCCTGATTGAAACATTCTAATCTTGTCTTATTCATAAGAATTATATGTTATTACCACCAGAGGAGTTACTGCTATATATAGCAAATTTAGGGCAAATGATGTAGAAGGTAAATGGTGAAAACCATATTCAAAATTCAAAATTCAAAATTCAAAATTCAAACCTAATTCAGAAGTAGTTTAGACTCAACCTAAAAATAAATATTTGAGAGCTAAAGCCCAAATAAAAATAAATACATTCCCCAAGATTTGGAGAATTTTTCCGAACATTTGCCTTTTTGTTGGGCCTGAGTATGGTGAGTTAGGCCAGAAATTACAGCTAAATATACAGCATTTTTCAGACTTATACAGCAAATGCTCAACTTGGTATAATTTTACCATGAGTTAATATAATAGTTTACAAGGTAGCAATTGGGTAAATAATCTCATAGTAGTCATATCAGACTAATTTCTGAATTTAGTTACAAGTAGACTTTGACAGAAAAGTAAAATCATGGTACCAGAATGAAAAGTATGTTAAACAAATTCAATTGGTGATTTGATAATTTAATTCTGCTTGATAAAGCTGATATTAAAACCTCAGAATTAGTGATCTTTTAATATTGACTTCCTGCTTCTACAGTAACATTCCCTAGTGGGACTTCCACAGGAATAAACAGTTAAAGCAACTGCATTTTTCACATTTATACTTGTATATTATAGGCGGTCTATAGAAAAATCATACTTTTAGCAATCAAAGGTTAAAAGACTTAATAGTATATCTATTACATGAGCGCAGCTATAACAAGTCTTAGAATATGAAAAATATCTATCTACCAAATCATTATACCTATCTACTTAGAAGAATATAGTTAAACCAATAATACTTAAACTATGGAATAAAATTATGTTTGATCGTAAATGGAAAAAAATAATTATTTTTTGTTTGTTATTTACATTAATTTTTGTTACTACCATTACTTTACATATTATATTGCCAAAACAATCAGCACTTGCTATCAAAGAACAAGAATGGGAAATGTTGTTGGAACAGAAAGATTTTATTCAAGCAGTCAACAAAGTTGAGCAACATTGGGAAAAAGATTATGAAAATTACTTTGATAAAAATCTGGCTGACTTTTCATTTACAGGGGAAGAAATAGGGGAAACTCTGAAAAATTTATCTCAAAAAACTAATACAAAACCTGCTGTTATATGGACTTGGCAACGGGAAAGACAAATGCAGATAATTTTAATAACTCCTGGGCAAAAACCAGAAATGTATACTGTTACAGATTTGGCAAAAGAAAAGTTAATTAAGACAGCTAGAAACCTAAATGTAGAAATAACAATTCCCAGAAATCGTAATACTATATCATATTTAGAGCCTGCACAAAAACTATATAAATGGATAGTAAAACCAAGTGATATTGGAACATTAGCACTAATGACAGAATTTTATCAACATTTCCAAAAAATGCCCTTAAAAGCGGAAGCACTTCGACAAGCTCAAATTGCTATGTTAAAAGGGCAAGTAGATATAAATATGGGTGAGTTAAATGGGAGTTGGGGAGAATTACAACTACCATCATAGTTATCAGAACTGGGAAATAAAATTTTTTCTCACCCCTATTATTGGTGAGCTTTTACACTAATTGGTAATCCTTAGTAAGTTGTTCGCCAAAGAGGAAAATAAGCAACTTATTTATACTAGGCAAATTATCACTCTGGGCAATATAGCAGTAGATACCAAAAGCATCAAAATAATGACTCAAATATATTATTCGCGCCAAAAAGAACTTAAATCTTTAGTTGAAAAATTATCTATTCCTCAACAAGCTGTCATTAAATGGAATTTGCTAGATTTGGCATTAACCCACTCTACAATTTCATCAACATATAATTATGAAAAGCTGGAGTTTGTTGGGGATGCAGTAGTGCGACTTGTCGCTGCAGAATTACTACTTGAAAATTATCCTGATTGTCCAATAGGAGAATTTGCTGCCATTCGTTCTGTTTTAGTAAGCGATCGCTCTCTGGCAGAAATTGCAAATAAGTATGGGTGGAATCGTTATTTATTGGTATCTAAAAGTGCAGCAGGGGATAAAGCTGGGGAAGAGTCTCGAGTAGCAGATTCTTTTGAAGCTGTCTTAGCTGCTCTTTATTTGAGTACTAAGAATTTACAGTTAATTCGCCCCTGGCTAGATTCTCACTTTGAACAGTTAATAGCAGAAATTCGCATGGATCCTGCCCGCCAAAATTATAAGGCTGCTCTCCAAGAATGGACTCAAGGTTATTACAAAACATTACCAAGTTATCAAGTTCACGAAGCAAATAAAATTCATGGCGATCGCGGGCGTTTCTTCGCAGAAGTTTGGTTTAAAGGCCAGAAACTTGGTGTAGGTAAAGGACCATCAATTAAGGCCGCAGAGCAAGCTGCTGCTAAATCTGCTTTAGATTTACTACAGCAGTCAGGAATAGAAAATATTACAAAAGAGGGAAAGGGAAAAAAGGGGATGAAAAAAGATTAGACTAAGTTGAGGGTGAGGTACAGTTGTCCCTGGCAAGATGCTTGCCCTACAAATGTTTCCACCATACCAATTATAGTTATTTTAATTTAGATTGAGACAAGTGTTTATTGCTATAACCCGTGTTTCAGCAGAAAAAAAATTCCATTCTTA
>JAKQYE010000437.1 GCA_023356605.1 Trichodesmium sp. MAG_R02
TAGGTCAAACTTCAGTATTTTTAACTTATTGTTTCCTAAAGTCCCCCTATATTCCTAATCTCCCCATCTGTCTTCTAAGAAAATGAAACAACCCTGCCCCAAAGAGGTAATTAATACATTAAGATTTTATTGACTCAAGACTTTGATAATACAGTAATACTAATTTGACAAGCATTTACTATAAAGCTTATTTTTTACCTATGGTATAATTGTATAAAATTATTTTTTTACCCTTGATATAAAAAGTGATAATCAACATCATACAATTATTTAACAAAGCCAAATAAATTGATAATTTAGGGGGATGATGACTATTACTTGTAATTTATGTTTCTACGACAGAAATTCAGACAAAAACCAATTTTGCGAAATTTGTGGTTCAGAAATTAGACCATCAACCACTTTATTTGAAGCTCAAGAAAAAGGTATTCAAGAGGGAGAAATACAAACAGTTATCCAAACAGATAAAAAAACAGTAAACCAGGATAAAAATATTAATCAAAATCTTGATAACTACTTTCTAAGAACACCAATACCTACAAATCTCCCTGCCAGTAAAGTTCCGAGTACAGAAGCAGAGAACAAAGCAAATATAACACCTAAAAATTCTATTAATCCTACTCTCATTACTAGTACTATTGTTAAACTCATCCCGAGACAAATAGGTGCCCCCATACCAGAATTTATTATCGATAATAACAATGCTATTATTGGTAAATTCAACCCAGAAATAGGACCAGTAGAAATTGATTTAGATGGATTTTATGGAAATGATACTGTTTCCTCAACTCATGGAGAAATCTATTTTGCGAATAATCAGTGGCAAATCAAAGACATGGGTTCCACTAATGGTATTTATATCAAACCTACAGGCAAAACTCGGTTTGGATACCGTATTAATAAACCAGAAATCTTAAACTCAGGAGACGAAATTGCCATAGGTAAAATTCGGTTACTTTTTCTAATTACTTAACCCTAGCTATAGGATAGTCAGTCTTAATAATTAAGCATTTAGTTCTTAACTGTCAGCTCTCAGTAATAAACCCCCCCCCACTTTTGTATTAATATTTAATATCAATTCAATAATGCAAGATATTCCTAAATACTTCATTTATTAAATAATAGGTAAGGTTTAGTAATGTTTTGAACGATATGATAAGAGCGCAAAAATATATGATTCCTAAGAATTCTATTCCTTACTCCCTATTCTAAATAAAATGTTAATCAAATGTCCAGTTTGTGGCTCAGAAAATCTTAACACACTCATTACTTGTACTGCCTGTGGTTGCGCCTTAACAACTTTAAATTCAGTGGGATATCAACTACCCAGTGGTACTCTACTTCAGCAAGGTAAATACACAATAGAAAAAACATTAGGTGAAGGTGGTTTTGGGATTACTTACAAAGCAATTGATTTAGAAAATTTTACCAATGTTGCTATTAAAGAACTTTGTCCAGATAAGTTTCTCAGACATGGGATTAATATTATCTGGCCTCCCTCTATTTCACCGAAAATTAAACAGGAACAAATTCAAAAATTTAAGACTGAAGCGGAATCTCTAAAAAAATGTGCTCATCCCAATATTGTTAGAGTAATTAACTGGTTTGAAGCTAATAATACCGCCTATTTAGTCATGGAATTTGTGGCAGGTAAACCTCTATCTAAAATTTTGATACAAAGAGGTAAACTGCCAGAAAATATTGTCAAAAAATATTTCATCCAAATCGCTGAAGCTTTAAAACTAGTTCATGCAAATAACTTTTTACATCGTGACATTAAGCCAGACAATATTATTATTAACTCCCAAGATAAAGCCATACTCATTGATTTTGGTTCTGCGAGACAATTTGTAGCAGGTTTCACTAATAAAATGACAGCTATGTTAACACCTGGATATGCACCAATAGAACAATATGCAAACCTTAATAAACCTAACCCTAGTACAGATTTGTATGCTATTTGTGCTTCAATATATCATGCTTTAACAGGTAAGGTGCCAGTGGCAGCACCCGCTAGATTAGGGTCAGAAACTTTAATTTACCCACGCCAAATAGAACCATCAATTTGTTCTGTCACGGAACAAATTATTTTAACAGGAATGAAACTAGAAGTAGAGGAACGTTTTCAAACTGCTGACGAATTAATTGATGCTCTTCAAGGTAAGTTTATTTCTCAAAATTTAAAGCAAGCAAGGCAAATTTTAAAACAAGAAAGATTAGTAGAAGCAGTCACAGCTTATCAACAATGTTTGTTCAAAGAACCTGATAATAGTATAGCTGCCGTAGAATTAGCAATATTATTAGTTTATATAGATGAACGCCAAGCTATTATTGCAGCTAATCAAGCTATTAAAATTAATCCTAATGATGGTAGAGGCTATGGAGTTTTGGGTTTAATTAATTGTCGCCAAGAAAAATGGCAAGAGGCACTTCAAGAGTTAAAAAAAGCAGCAAAATTATCCCCAGGATTATCTTGGATACAAGCTAATTTGGCTTGGGCTTCAGCCAAAAATGGGAAATGGGAAGAAGCATTAATTATATGTAATCGTGCCCTAGAATTAGATAATAATTCTGCTTTTGCATTAGGATTAAAAGGGTGGATTTTAGTTCATCAAAAACAGTGGTTAGAAGCTATTCGTTCTATCAGGCCAGCAATAACAAAGGTTCAAAAATATAATAGTAATTTTCAGCAAAATTTACTGTTTTGGCTATATCCTTATTTGATGATTGCTCTGGAACACAAATTAGTTGGTAAAACAGCCCCAGATGTGGATATATGTCTTGAAGAATTTATTACTAAAGTACCTAATAGTAGTTTTGCTTGGGGATATAAAGGTTGGAAATTAGGTTGTAAACATCAATGGGAAGAGTCGATTATTTATTTAGAAAAAGCTTCCCGTTTACCAGATATTCCAGATTGGGTATTTTTGAATTTAGGTATTGCTTATGAACATCAGGGAAATTATCAAGCTGCTATTTCAATATATAAAAATATTAGTACAAATAATCAAAATGAAATTGCTCTATTTCGTTTGGGTACATTACTAGCCCGTAAACAACAATGGTTAATAGCTAAATATTTTCTGGAAAAAGCAATTCACAAAAATCCCAATTATGCAGAAGCTTATCATAATTTAGGGTGGGTTTTATTAAATATAAAGAATCATCATGGAGAAATTCAAAATTTACAGGCAATGCAGTTAGCTTATGGCAAAGCTGTGAAATTGTATAAACAAGAGAATAAGTTGACTTTCGCTAATCTAATTAACCAGGCATTTCAAGTAGTGGGAATTG
>JAKQYE010000438.1 GCA_023356605.1 Trichodesmium sp. MAG_R02
AATCTTTCAAATAATATATCTGTAATTTCTAATAAACTGGCAGATTATTTATTAGCTGAACTTGGAGTTAACTGGATAACGGAACTGCCTATAAAAAATTTGGAAATGGATATTTAAGAGTGTCTTACCTCCAAATTATATGAAAAATATTCACTTCTTGTATAAGTCAGATAAAAATAGCGATCGCTCAACTATCCTCATCAGTAAATTTTTCTAGAGGTCAGGAAAATTTTACTCCTATTTATTTTTGTCAAATTACATAAAGTCTTAAAAAAAATAGCTCCAACTCCTGTAACTTTTCCCTTCGCTCTTAAAGTAGCCCATTTCTTTAATTTCTCAAATAGGATTACTACAGCTGAATGCTCACTAAAATATTAGTTAAAATTAAATTTTTTCTCGAAACTCTGCCAAAACTTCCATCAAATCAGTCTGACACTGCATCGGCAATAAATCTATCAAAGGAACTTGCTTTCTACCAGCACCTAACTTAACAGGAACACCCTGTAATATTTCCAGAACCTGACCTTCTGAAGGTACCTCTTCAATCAGAATAGGATAAAACTTTTCTGCCAAATTTAAATGTAGTTTCGCATCAGATAAATAGAGATGCCAACCAGTAATATCCATATAAACTCTATCCCCTATTTCTACTGCTAAACTTTCAATTATTTGTGTTGTACTACCATTAGTCATGAGAATAATTCAACCTAATTTTTTTAGCTACATTATCACTCCAATTATCTTATCCAGAATCCTTAGAAGTGGTGGTATAATCTGCAAGGACAAAAATATATACCCCGTGAATTAACAAGAAAAATACCCAACCACCTGTTACCCAGATAGCCCAAGGCCAACTTGCTGCTGTGAGATTACGGAAGAACCATAAACCAGAATTACTAGCAGCAAAAGTAGCTACATGAATAGCAAAATTCATTCGGTCATCCAACTTCCGAAACTCTGGATCATTACGGTCAGGTTTGCGAGGCCAACGAGGAGGCATAATACTCTTAAAAAAATTTGTTATTGTTCAGTTTCTTTAAATATTTTGACATACTCCCCACCATCAACAGTCGGGAATTCTCCCTTCATATAGAATCTGGTAAATAACCTCACAATCAATAGCTTAAAATCCTGATTGTGATATGATTAGACACATATCTGATTAGGGAGATTTGATATCATAAGAATAGTGTAACAGGAGTATGAACTCCTGCCGTGATCTCTTTACCCTTTATGAACTTTTTTCCAAAAATTAAAAATTCATTTTCTTCACCTAATCAATAACCTTAGTTGTGAGTTTTGACTTTTCGTTCAAAATATAATCCCCAGATTTACCCCCACTTTTACTCAACAAACGAATTAATTCAATCGAAATAGATTTTTCCAAAGCCTTAGCCATATCATACAAAGTCAAAGCAGCCACAGAAACCGCTGTCAAAGCCTCCATTTCCACCCCAGTTTCCCCCTTAGTCTTGACCATTGCTCGAATCTGATATCCAGGCAAATGAGGATCGGGAAATAACTGAACATCTATCCTTTGTAAAGGCAATGGATGACACAAAGGAATAAGCAGGGCAGTCTGCTTGGCCGCCATAATTCCCGCCAACTTAGCAGTACCCAAAACATCACCCTTTGGACTATTACCTCTTTGAATAGCCTCAAAAGTTTCAGGTAACATCCGCACTTGTCCCGCCGCCTCAGCTTGACGCACAGTAGGCACTTTAGCAGATACATCAACCATTTGAACTTCACCCTTAGAGTCCAAATGAGTTAAATTTTTCTCAAATTTAGAAAAATCCCTTGTCATTCTATTTATTTGTGCTATATTAAATAGTCAGTGCGGAGGAAAAAACAATTTAAAAAAAGTTTTATCTAACGCCGAAAACAAAAAAGGGCCTGTAGCTTAGTGGATAGAGTGCGTGGCTACGGACCATGAGGTCGGGGGTTCGAATCCCTCCAGGCCCGTATTATTGATTAACAGCATAAGTATCCTGCCCCTGACCAAAAGCAAATCTAATGGAATGGGGCAAATCTTTATTTGACAAAGTAATAAATGTAGCTATTGCTATGCAAGCTAGACTTGCATCAACAGCAAACATACTTCTATAACCAATAAGTTCTGCAATAAAACCGAAAGTAGGTCCAGCTATAGCTATTCCAAAATCAAAGCCCCCAATACAAAGAGAGAAAAACTTGCCTCTTTGATCTGGAGGGCATCGGTCAGTCATTAAAGTAATCATCATTGGTAAGATTAGACCACCAGAAGCCCCCCCCAAAATAGCTGCTAGTAAAATCATGTTGCTACTATTTGCTGTCCACAAAGTCAACATACCCAATAAGCAAAATCCTAGACCGCTACTAATAAAAACGCCACGACCAAATTTATCCGAAGCTCGCCCAGTAAGAATGCGAATGATAAAACTAGTTATCCCCCTTACAGTATAAAAAAGTCCAGCATTTAGAGATATACTATTTTCCTGAATATACAGTGGTAGAAAAGTAACAGTTGTGCCAAATGTTAAACCTACCATCAACATCACAAAAACGGGAACCAAAACTCTGCGACTCCCTAAGATTTGCCATAAGTTTTGTTGCTCAAACTGATGGGAATCGGAATTTTTTCCTACTATCGAATGTGGTTCCCAAACAAAAATACTAAACAATAAGCTAGCACTTCCTAAAGTAGAGCAAACTATAAATAAAGGCACATACCCATTAGCCGCTACCAAAAAACCACCTACTGCAGGTCCAATAGCCCCACCTATTGGAGTACATAAACTCATATAACTAATTAATTCTCCCCGACGACCAGGAGGAGACAAGTCAGCTACTAAAGTAGTATAACCCATGGTAACTCCAGCAATACTAATACCGTGAAAACCCCGAACTACCATTAATAAAATAAAAGACTTGAGTAGTAAATAGCCAAGTGGGGCGATCGCGGCTACACTCGTGCCAATCATTAGAACCAACTTCCGACTCTTTGTGTCTGCTATTGGAACTAAAACAAATCGTGATAATAATAGTCCCATAGAAAAGCAACCCAAAACAAAACCAATTTGTTGTTTTGTCCCTCCGATATGATTGAGATATAGAGGTAAAGTTGGCAGTAAGGTAGTTATACTTGACCAAAATAATAAACCAGCCAAAAATAAAATCATTAGACTGCGCTGTTGCCTAAGGTCAAGTGTTTGGAATACTTTCACAATTAAGTAACCTTCGTTGATATACTGCTCTGGTATTAGTGGTTTTGTATGATTAGTAAAAACCTCTCTGAGTTTACGGAGATT
>JAKQYE010000439.1 GCA_023356605.1 Trichodesmium sp. MAG_R02
ACTCTCCTGATTTAAATGACATAGAACATGATTTTAGTGCATTAAAAAGAGCTAGAATGTATTCACCTATCAATACATCTCGATTGGGAAATTATTCGTAATTATTGTGCCAAATAGTGTCTTATTATTATTTAAAATAACTATATATCTACCATTAAGCTTACTTGCCACCCCGTGAGTATCGGAGTATTTGTCAGCTTTCCTAGCTGTTTTTTCACTTCACTATTGGTTCTTTTTAAAGTCTTTCTCAGCTCTCTTGAGCTAATATTACACACTAATAAACACGGTAATATAATAAACAGTATTGTTTCTACTCTTTCTGGTTTTTTGACAAAAAAACTATCGGCAAAGAATTGTGGATCAATCATTAATCAGCAAACCACGTTCACAACTCTGTTGGTTTTTATAATTCCATAGTATTTCTGGGTTTGAACTTCTGAAGACGACTCAATACCTTAAAAAGAAGCAAAATTATTACTTATTCCTTATTACTTGATTAATAATCCTCCCCAAGCAAGTAATAGAGAAAAAAAGATAGCAGCGATTGCATTTCTACTGAATAGCAAGAAGGCAAATCGAAGAGACTGTTCTCGCGTAATAGTTAACAGAGTAACTAAACAAGGTAGCAATACTCCTGCTAGATACACCCCAGTCAAAACCTGCAATGGAGTTAACATAGCCAAGGTTTCTGTTTCGGCAAATAATAGCAGTCCATCTTTGCGAATAGAAGCTAAAACAATAGGCAATGAGGCTTCAGGAGGTAAATTAAACCATCCCATCAAAGGGTTAATAATATTGGCTAAAGCTGGGAACGCTCCTAACCAATTCAACACAGAAGCAATAACGGTAATAACTAAAAAGATGGGAATTGCATTGAACAAAAATTGATTAATAGTTGACTTAGCTTCGCGCCAAATTACTGACAAATGAGGAAATTCTAAAAATGCTCTTCCTTCGATTACTAAGGGATTATGATGGGATTTAGCTGTAGGCGAAGAAATGATGTAGGTATATATCAAGGTGGTTGCGGTTAGATACAGCAGGTAAGGAATTATCAAGTAAGGCAACGAAGCCGCACTAAACACCCCTAAAGTTGCTCCCAACTGATAAGAACAAGGGGAGCCAAAAGCGATCGCGGAAATACAAGTTCCCCTAGAACAACTAGAACAGGCACGGGTGCTAATCACCGCAGGAACATTACACCCCATACCCATAATTACTCGTACTAAATCCCGTCCCGATAACCCAAACGGACGGAGTAAAGGATTGAGTGCAATGGTAATTCGTTCTATTAACCCACTAGCTTTATATACGCCCAAGAATAGGGCATAGAGAATTACTGTGGGCATCGCCCAAATAAATAGCAACGGACTCATAGTTATGAGTCCATACTGGCCTATCAGTATTTCTCTTAACCAGATTGGAAGTTGGGATAAAGGTTTAATAATGGGAATGTTCGCATTTTGTACTATAGGATCTGCTAAGGTCGCAAAGGAGTTAGCACCCCAGACAGCAATAATCGCAGGAATAAGTAATAGGGCGATCGCTAATAACCAGCCAACCCTTGAATGTTCTAACATTGTCGGGTGGGGTTCAATATACCAGCCAGCTCTTCTAGGAATCCATTGGGCGGGAAAAGGATGAGGTTCTTGCACAGAAGCCAAAATATAGTCTTTTTGCTCTATTGTCAGGTGGCGGGCATCTACAGTAACAATGCTCAGGTTAGAAGTTTCCCTCCATTCCCGAATCACTTTTTGAGTATGAACCGTCGATAATACCTTATCCCAGAAAGTAATCACCACAATGCCCCTTTTATCTGCTACTAAAGGTAGTAGCTCTGCTAAATCTCGATCTATGTCGGTTGCCTTGACTATCAATAGCACGGTGTCGTTTTCTTGTAGCTCTCTTAAAGCTTTCTTCGTAGTTATGCTGTCCGAACGATAGAGAATTCCAGGAGTATCGATAAAGGTATAGGTCTCAGATTGATAAGTGTCACAACTCACTGTAGAACCGCGAAAATTTGCACTATGGGCAGCCTGTCCTGTAAGAGAAGCAATTAGTTGGGACTTGCCCGTATTCTCTTTCCCAATGACCACAATACAATCGCGCTCTAATTTTGACGGCGTAGAAATATTCATCTTATTTTTCAACAAACACAATCATTATTACAGCAAGAAAGGTCGTCCAAAAACAAACCTTCTCGGCGATAGGCTTCCAATGGGGTTGGGTCGATTCCCAGACGTTTAGCGATAGCATTTCCTACCACAGCAAATCGCTGCCGAAATTTATAAATGAAACAAAAAATTAGATCGCCGTGACGCACTGAAGGACCGACAACAAATAATCCTGGAGTTAGGGTTGACTCATCTTCTTTAGTCAGAGCTGCATAGCCATTTGACCAGTCAAATAGAGGTGCGATTTGTTTTAAACTGCTATCAAACCCTGTACATAGAATTGGCGGTGTAGAACTAAGCCACTGTTCGTACTCGCTCTCCACCGCATATCCTTCTTTTACTGCTTTGACTGCTTCAATGTCCTGTTCTCCAATTAGTTCTACCCGACCCATAGAATAAGCTATCTCTAAACGTTTTAGACTATAAGGAGACAGAGAAACACTAGGATCTGAGTTTAAGTTTGACCAGCTACTCTGGCGATCAATTAACTTTACTTTTTTCCCTAATGCTGACAAATTTGACGCTGCATCTACACCGCTTTCATAGCCTCCGATAACTACAAATTCGTTCCCCTTAAGCTCTGTCCAAGAACGTATTTGGGAATTATGAATGCACAATTCCGCCCCTGGAAAAGGATTAAGATTGGGATATTGAAACTCTCCTACTGCCCAAATTACAAACTGCGATTGCCATTCGCCTTTAGAAGTTTCCAAGACAAAGCCTTGGCATTGAGGTAAAGCCGTAATAGTTTTAACATTTGTATCGGTTTTTATAGGTAGTTGAAAATGCTCTGCTACAGTCTCCAAATATAAGGCATATTCTTTCCCTGAAAGATGTTCTTTTCTGAAACTGAGGGCAGGAGAAGTATTTAAAACTACTGCGTTGAGATCCAGCAATCCAAAACCATGACTGGGAAACGACGGCGTAATGAATCGCATTTCTGCGGGCCAACGGCTAAAAGAAGCCCCTACTTGATGTCGTTCTAAAATTACAAAGTTTTCAATTCCTAAATCTTTTAATACTACTCCACAGCCAATTCCAGCAGCTCCAGCCCCCACAATTACAACTCCAAAACGGTCGTTAGTTTTGTTCACAAGCAGATAATGTCGAATAG
>JAKQYE010000044.1:0-26831 GCA_023356605.1 Trichodesmium sp. MAG_R02
AGAAGCTTGGAGAGCAGAAGATTCTAGATGGCGTAAAGCTAATCCTCAAGATTGGAATTTTCTGTCGACAAGTCTCCATAATGCTAAATTTTTAATGATAGTTATGGCTCCCTACCGAGAGCTATTAAATGAGAATTTAGTTGGGAATGATGGATTAAGTATACAGGATATTCGGTTTAGAAAACAAACTCAATGGAAAAACCGTTTTCAAGAATGGATTAATTTTCTAGAAAATAATGCTAGAAATAATCAGTATGTAATTTTTTGCTTAAATATGGCGGATTTGTTTTGTGACGTCCAACAAATTTCTGACACTTTGCAACAAGAAAAATCTGTTAACTGGATTAAACATAAAATAAATGTTTTACATATTTTCGATAATGTTCGGGAGCTAATTTACCGTTTTGAAAAGAACCGTATTGTCAAAACTCAAGTCTTTATTACAACTTGTAAAGCTCGCCCGTTATTAGAGTTACCTTGGTTATATATTGGAACGTAAAACAATTATTAATTATTAGTTAGACTAAATTTTAAATCTATTACTAAGGATATATAAAAAATGCCACTAACTGCTGCTGCACCTATTACTACCCTCCCTGGAGAAAATAAGAAAAATATTTATATAATTGGTCCGAGAGCTTCAGGCAAAACTACTTTCTTGGCAGCTTTATTGTCAATTACTAATTACAGTAAAAATAAAAGTCATGATCGAGGAAAAGTTACTGTCGATACCAAAGGACTAAGCAGTCAGTTAAAAAGTAAAGTAAGAGATAGTTGGCAAACTCAAAGACCTTTAGAACCTACAACGTTTGACAGTGGTTTGCAAAACTACGAATTTTCTATAACAATTAATCCACAGTATAAACCAACAGAGATTGAATTAAAGGCTAAAGATTATGCAGGTGAATTTTTTCAAGAACTACTAAGAACAGACTTATCTACACAAATAAAACCTTATCTGCTAGATTGCTTAAAAAATGCTAATGGATGGATAGTTTTGCTTCCTGATTTCTGTTTACAGGATAAAGGAAATGAGTTTACTCTTGTTAAAGATATTGATGCTTTTTACAGAAGTGTCTTTCATAAACTTTTATCTGAATTTCCTAAAAACGACTATATTTTTTCTCCAGATGAACTAACAAAAATACAAGATAACCTGAGAAAAATGCGCATTGCTTTTGTAATGAGTAAATGCGAGCGTGGGGAACTGTGGACAAGGCGATGGGAACCAGAACGAGATTTATTTCAAGTTCATCTGAATAATACAAGAGAATTTTTAAGAAAGAATCTTTCTCTGAGTAAAAATCAAATTAGTTTCTTTGCTTTGTCTTCTTTTGGAGTTTTTTCTGAAAAGGATTCTCGCCCGAATAGATTAAATTTAGGAGAGAATTTACAAGATGGAGCGATGATAGACAAAACAGAAAAGTGGCGACCTTTTGGTTTAGTTAGTCCTTTGTATTGGATAGCTACAGGTAAAAGATGGAGAGACCCATCTTTTTAAAGATACTGTTAACAATTAGAATATAAAACATAGATTTGGGAAAAGATTTATGACTCAAATAAATACAGTAATAATTTATGAATTTAGGTCTGGTTTTACTCATCAATCTTGTGGCAATAGTTGGAGGTCTACTGGATTTTATGGCCCCCCTTATATAGGAAATAGCTTCCATGATGGTTTTATTCCTGAGCCTCTTCAAAGAGCTACTAGAAGAGAAGATTCACGGTTTGATGTATCTCAAAAAATTGACTATCAAAATTTTATAAATTTACCTCATCAAAGTAGAGATTCCATAGGTTTTAAAAAGTTTAATGAGGATTTTGTTGATGAAAATGCTTTAGTAGGAAGAATTATTGAAGGATGGGCTGTCTTAGCAGTAGTTTCTGTTGCCATTGATTTTGGCAATCGACCTTTTCCTGTGAAACGTTATTTTTGTTGTCGAGAATCTTATGATGGAAATTATGATGCAATGGCAACTTTAATTAAGTTTTTTTTCGAGAAGGGACCAGAAAATTTAACTTTCGATACATTGGAAAATAAGCCTAAAAAAAGTTATAAAGTCAATCCGTTAAGTTATCAAGATTTACAGTCACTAAATTTGCTGGATTATTATGATAGTGTGTTTGATGGGCTGTGTTTAATTAAGCCAGATTTAAACATGAGGCAAGATTACTTACTGCAAATGTGGACAACCTGTTTAAGCTTAGTCGGTGGTGATCGAAAAAAAGCTGCTTGGGCATTTAATGTTGACTCAGTTGCAAATTTTACAGATTTTACTTTAATAAAAGCTGAAACACAGGAGTTTTTTCAGAGAAATTCTTCTAGAATCTTTCCTCAACTTGTACCTGCCCCTTCTCCATATAATAAAAGAGAATTAAGTAATAGCAATTACTCATCTCAACAAGTATCTTCTCCATCTCAGTTTAATCAAGGAAGGACATCAAGTAATTCTGATCATAACTCAATTTTTAACAATTTTGTGGAAAATGAAAAATTACCGCAACAAGAAATATATCTATTTCAATTTATCACAGAAGGTATTAAGCAAAAGAATCAACTATGGCAAAATTTAGCAAACAAGAAAACAGAGGAAATACAGCAGTTGAATGACTACTCTTGTATTATTCGTTACTATACTCTCAGTGCTTTAATAGTACCTGAAAGATCAGTAGATTTGTTTAAACAATTACTCGTTAGTGAAGATAATATTTGGGCTGTTTTTTTAAGTTATACGAAATATTTTAAGTCTTTTCAGAAAGCAAAAAATGACCCGGGTTTAAAGCAATCTATTGAGGAAGGTGTGTGGTTAATTATAAATGATATTATTGAAGGTAATATTATTGAAGGCGGATTTAGATTACCTAATAAAAAAAGTTTTCAGCTCCCTCAATATGTAAAATTAGGAAGGTTCTTTTGTGAAGAAAATAATATTTGGAGACAAGGCATAGTTTGGTCATTTGAAAAACTTTGTCTTACTGAAAGTAGTGATACTGTGCAGCAACAAGAGAATACAAGTTCCTCTTTTCAGATTTTTCAGAATAACTTACACGATGAAAAATGTAGAAATAATAACATTAAAGGGTATCAACAAATAACTCAAATTTTTTCTAAAATTAGCGAAAATCCTTCTATCTACAAAAACGAGAAAACAGGATTTTTGTTTTTCCAGGCTTTAATAAAACAAAAAATTAACGGCCAAGTTTCTCATCGAGTCTATTCTCATCTGAGTCAATATCTTCGGAATGATCTGTTATTGTCAAATTATGGTTTAGAAAAACAAAAAACTATTTGGGAGAATTTATGTTCGATTTTGAATAATATTCCACCTCGAAAAGAACGTCAGCAAAAGCCACAACAACTTTCTAGCATGAATTCGCAACAAACAAATAGAAATCCCGTTGATAATGTACACCGCAATACTCAACATCAAATAACTCAAAATAATTCAGGAAATGGAGGACAAATAAATAATTGTAAAAAAGTGTTATCTCAATTTTCTATAATGTTGGCTGTTTTTGCTTTATTATGTATAATAGCAACTATTATTCTAGGATTACTTCAATTACCAATGGAAGTAGTTATGTCTACCATGGCTGTAGCAATACTGTTAATAGTGATTGCTTTCTTTATGTTTATTCTTCAAGAATTGATATAGAAATCCCGTTGATAATGTACACCGCAATACTCAACATCAAATAACTCAAAATAATTCAGGAAATGGAGGACAAATAAATAATTGTAAAAAAGTGTTATCTCAATTTTCTATAATGTTGGCTGTTTTTGCTTTATTATGTATAATAGCAACTATTATTCTAGGATTACTTCAATTACCAATGGAAGTAGTTATGTCTACCATGGCTGTAGCAATACTGTTAATAGTGATTGCTTTCTTTATGTTTATTCTTCAAGAATTGATGAAGTAGGTATTTATAAAAAAAATAGCTAGTAAAATTATGAATGTAAATACAATTTACAACAGTTTTGTCAAAAATGGGAAATTATCTCTACAAGAAATTGAATTTCTTAAAACAAATGTTCCCCAAAATAATGAACAATGGCAAAAGTTAGTAACAAAAAATAGAGATGAAATAATTACAGAATTTAATAGTTTCTCTTCTATTATTCGTTACTATACACTCAGTGCTTTAATAGTACCTGAAAGAGCCATAGATTTGTTTCAGCAATTACTTTTTAGTGGAGAGGATATTTGGAATGTTTTTTTGTACTCATGCCAACGACTTAAATATTTAATTCAACCAACAAAAAACGATTTCTGGTTTGAAAATTCTCTTGAGGAAGGTGTATGGTTAATTATAAATTATATTATTGAAGATAAATTTCGATTACCTAATAAAAAAAAATCAGCTCTATCAGTAATGAGTCTGGAAAATTACAAAGGTTCTTTATTGAAGAAGATAATATTTGGCTCAAAGGTATAGTTTTGCCATTAGACAAAGATTTTTTGATGATCGAAAGTGGTTATGACGTACAAAAAGAAAAAAATACAAGTTCATCCTTTCAATATTTTTATAATAAGTTAAAGACTAAAAAGTATCGAGAACGGCACAGAAAAGGCTATTCTAAAATTAGAAAAATTGCTTCTCACACAAAGTTTAAATCTATATTGCTTGAGACTTTAAGAGAAGAAAAACTCAAGGATGAAATTTCTCATAAACTTTATTTTAATCTGAAGAAATCTGGTAATAATTACCCATTTTTTGTCAAAGAAAAAACTGTTTGGCAGCATATACAGGAAATTATCAATGTTAAAGACATAGAGCGAGAAATAGTCAGGCAATCGCCACAACTACCTCCTAGTAGAAATCGGCAACAAATAAATAAAACTTCAGCTAAAAAAGTGTTATATCTACTTTCTATAATTTTGGCTGTTTTTGCTTTATTATGTATAATAGCAACTATTATTCTAGGCTTACTTTTTATTCTAGGTTTACTTCAATTTAGACTGGAAATAGCTATTATTTTAATCTTAGGAATACTGTTAATACTGATTGCTTTCTTTGTGTTTATCATTCAAGAATTTATCCCCTAGGTATTTAGAAAAATGATTGCTAGCGACTTATGATATACAACAACAAAAAAATACAAGTTCATCCTTTCAATATTTCTATATTAGGAATTAATTTTTATGCGTAACTGGTTATACTTCATTGTTGGACTATTAGCATCAGTGGTTGCCTGGAGTTTCAGTCAAATATTGCTAGTAGATTTCAAACCTATCTGGGATAACTTAGACTGGACATTTTTCGCTCAAGTTCCCTATTTAATTAAATTTTTTATCCTCACCATTTTTTTAGCAGTTTCAATGGTTATGGCAGAAGTTTTTTTCAGTCATCCAACTCGCTTAAAACAAGGTTGGAAAGTTCTTAAGTGGCCTCTAATAATTGCCATTATTGTAAGTATTTTAGGAGCAAGCTTATCTGGAATAATCAGTTTTGTTTTTAAACTAACTGGATTTCCTGCTTGGACGATAAGACTGATAGACTGGCTAATAATTGGTTTAGTTATTGGTTCCGCAGAAGGAATAACATGGCTATTACGGACATTGAGTAAATTGGTTTTGTATCAAACAACACAAGAAGTAGAAAATGACATAACTAAAGTGTTCAATCATTTTGTAAAAAGTATTTCCTTTAGCTTACTTGTTAGCTTTATTGTGTTTATTTTTTCCGAAATAATTATTAAACAAGATATTTGGAGCTTTATTTTATTAGGAAGTCTACTTGGTTCTGCCTTGAGCTTTATTGAATCCCCTAACACTCAATTTGCATTAAAAGCTGGATATGGTTTTGAGCGAATTGCTGGAGGCAATACTACTAAAAATAATCTCAATCCAAGAACTTACAGAAAGTGTGATTTAAAATTGGTTTATGTTCCTCGTGGAAATAAACCTATAACTATTGAAGAAGGACTATCAATAGAACTTCCCAAAACAGGGAATATTATTATAGGATCTGATATAGAACAAGCGGATATTATTGTTAGTGATTTACCTCATAAAATTGCTACTGTTAACATAAATGGTAGAAAAGCAACTATTAAAAATTTTTCTAACAATATCCTCAAAAAACTTCCCAGTGAAATTGTGATTAAACCACGGGAACCAGTAAATAATACAACCCCAAATCCTTATGCTACAGCTTTCAATAATGTATCTAATCAGCCTGAAAATAATTCACCTAATTTAGACAAAGATTCAGAATCGATAGATGATTCAAATGATATTGAACTTTATCATAATACCATTATTACCCTTTATACCAAAAATCAAAATTCTCGAAAATATGTGAGGTTTGTTTTTTATGACCGATTTCTCGATCCTGAAGCATAGTGCTATTTGTCTATTAAGCTTAACGTTAGTATGGCGGCCATCTGTTGCTGCAGAAACTCTAAAAATTGTTAAATCTTATGACGAAAACAACACAAAACATCAAGTAGAAGCTGTGATTGAATTTAAAGTCCTAGACGAAAACAATAAACTCAAACAAGAACTGAATAAAGAAGATATTGAACTCAAATCTAATGGGAAGTTAGTTGAGAATTTTAGACTAATAAAACCAGACGAAAAAAAACCAGACCCTAATAATATTATTATTTTGTTAGATGTGACAGGGAGTATGAATAAGCTAGATCAAAATAATCAAATTAGAGGGTTAGCAGCTATTGCAGCGATCCGTTCTTTTATAAAAGATATTAAGGAAAAAGAATACCCTTCAAAAATTGCCCTTATTCCCTTTGCCGAAGGTGGAAAAAATTGTGGAGGAGGTTATGTTCCACCACCAGTTAATGATGATATATTGAGTAAGTTTTATTCATCTGAAGCTCCAGAACTTAAGAAGCAACTATTAGAATTAGAAAATAGTTTTAATAGTAAAAATAAAAGACCTTGTGGAAGTACAAATATTAGACAACCATTGGGGAATGCTATTAAATATTTAAAAAACAATTCTCCTTTTTTGGCAAAAGGATCTAAAGAGCCATCTCGTTTAGGAATTATTCTAGTTTCTGATGGTTTTGACCCTGTTTTATCCCAGAAGGAAAAATCAGAGTTAAATGAGTTAGAAGAATTAATCAAAGATAGTCCTGAAATTACTATACATACTTTGGGTTATGGATCTTCTCAGGGTACCGAGTATGATAACATAGATCCAGAAGTTCTAGAAAGACTTGCTCAAGCATCAGGAGGAATATTCCTCTTTTCTGCTAATTCTAAAGAGATTAGTAATGCCTTAGACACATTTCTAGTGTCTCTATTAGGAGAATATGAAATTCGTTATCAACCTACCTCTATTAAACAATACAAAAAAGAAACTTTTGAACTTACTGTAGGAGAGCTTTCAGAAGAAAAAAAGTTTAGGATTAACAATGTTCCTAGTTTACCCTTTACATCCAGAATGTGGATATTAGGAGGAGCATTATTTGGGGGCATTATTGTTGGGGTGGTGCCCTTCATAGTTTGGCGATGGTACATAGAAAGAAAATCTACTCCTGCCAAGGAGTAATATCAAATATCAAGTTTTGTTAAATGCTAAATTCAGAAAAAATAAATTTGTATTATCAAAGAAACATGAATCATGTCTCAAAAAATAGCAGCCTTAAAAAAGATTTTAATATTCGGAATTTTAGCAGCTTTTGGCTGCTTAATAGGTGCAATTATAGGTGAGGTATTATTGGGGCTTATTCTGCCAACTCCTGCCCTTCAGCAAATTGATGTTTTATTTGTAGTAGATGTTACTGGTAGCATGGAAGGGGAGATTAATGGTATAAAAAATGGCATTAACAACTTTGTCTCTACTTTAAACTCAAGAGAGCTGGATACACAAGTAGGATTAATAGCTTTTGGCGATCGCTTTGAGGGAGAAGAACCCCAGATTCTTTCTTTTGCAGGAGAACCATTCACCAAAGATACAAATAGCTTTGAAACCAAACTAGGTAAAATGGAAATGGTTGGTGGAGGAGATAATGAAGAAAGTAGTCTTGATGCCCTAGTTTTAGGAGCAAGACAACCATTTCGCGAGGATGCCACTAAAGCTATTCTTTTAATTACTGATGCTCCGCCTAAGATACCAGATAAAGAAACTCCCTCCATAGCAGCAGCAGAAAAATTTGTGCGAGACAAAGGAATAGACCAACTTCATCTAGTGATTAGCGACGGAGACAGTTCAATATTCCAACCATTACAAAGAGAAGTTGATGGTGAAATTTTTTCCCTCGCTGAAACTGCTGCTGCTCGGCAAAACTTTGACAAAATCTTACCCAAAATCGGAGAAAAGATCGCTTCTGCCATTGGAACAGGAGAAGTTCCCAAAGACCAAAAGACTCCTTTAATCATTGCTACTAGCCTGTGGACTGCCTTACTAGCTATTGGTACATTTATTGCTCTAACTACAGGACAAAAACGCTATTTAGGAACCTCCCTCAACTTTTTACAGGGAACTTCTGGAACTGTAGGTAGTTTGGCAGCAGGTTTAGTCGCAGGAGCAATTGGAGAATTATTTTATGGAGGAATGGCTGATGTTTCAATTATAGGTAGGAGCATGGCCTGGGCACTGCTAGGAGCATTATTAGCTTTTGGCATGGCATTTTTTATTCCTAACTTACAGGGAAAACGGGCCTTAGTAGGCGGAGCAGTTGGCGGTGTTCTAGGAGCGATCGCCTTTCTATTTATCGCTACAACTTTTGGCGATCTAGCAGGTAGATTAATAGGTGCTGCCATATTAGGATTCTGTATCGGTGTAATGATCGTGATTACAGAAGTTCTATTTCGGAAAGCATGGCTGGAAATTAGTTATGGCCCAAAAGAAATTCGGACTGTAAATCTGGGAAAAGAAATTGTAACTGTGGGTAGTAACCCCGAACTTTGTATCGTTTATATTCCTGAGACCCCCTCTGTTGCTTTGAAATTCCAGCTTGACAGAGGAAACATTTTCTGTGAAGACGTACGAACAGGCAACAAGCGAAGTATTCAACCAGGGGAGCAAATAAACGTAGGTCGGGCCCAACTAACGGTTTGTGGTGCAGAAACAACAACTTCGACTTTACCTGACTCACCTATAACAACCCCTCTAGTTTCATCAAGAAAAAGTAGTTTTTCTTTGAATATTAATGGTCGGGTAATTACCCTTAACCATAATACTCAACTAAGTGAAAGAGATATTTCCAGTTTAACATCTCAATCAAACAATGGGATCGTGGCAAAAGTCAACCCTAACCCTAAAAACCTTGATATATTAGGATTACAAAATTTATCCACTCAAACTTGGGTGGCTATTAAGGCTAATGGCGAGTCTAAAAATATTGAACCTAGTCGAACTGTAAAGCTAGAGACAGGTACTCAAATTAAATTTGGCTCTGTTATAGGTCAAATAAATTCCTAAAAAAGCTATCATTGAGCTAAAACAACAAGTAAACTTTCACAAAAAAATCTAAGGAAGCAAAAACTATGGCACTACCTGGTGGTGAAATATCAAACCGACCCCTACACTTTATTTGGCTGTGTGACTGTTCTGGGTCTATGTCAATTAATGGCAAAATTGAAGCGCTGAATACAGCCATTCGAGAATCTCTTCCCGAAATGAAACGGGTAGCTGATGAAAATCCCAATGCTAATGTTTTGGTACGAGCAGTCAAATTTTCTGATGGGGCTCAATGGCATGTCCCCACTGAAACTCCAGTCAATAGTTTTAATTGGACAGATTTAACAGCAGGGGGTCTCACGGATATGGGCAAAGCTTTGTTCTTGGTTGCAGAACAACTTAAAATGCCACCAATGACAGACCGCGCTCTACCACCTGTATTGGTGCTTATTAGTGACGGTCAGCCCACTGATGACTTTGGTAGCGGACTGAGAGCTTTGATGAATGAACCTTGGGGAAAAAGAGCTGTTCGTATTGCTATTGCTGTTGGTCAAGATGCTGATAAAGATACCCTGCAAAAATTTATCGATCATCCAGAACTGAGACCCTTGGAAGCTAATAATGCTGAGACTTTAGTCAGATATATCAAATGGGCTTCTACTGCGGTTTTAAAAGCAGCTTCTTCCCCAGCTAGTCAAATAGGAACTCCGGCAACATCCGTAGTTTCAAACCCAACTGCCACAACATCAACTCCAGTAGCAACATCTGTTCCTGCTGCTACTGGAGCTGTTCCAATTCCTGCTGTACCTACGAGTAGTTCAGGTGATGATGATGTTTGGTAGAGTTTTTCCATAGAATGGGACTTGGGCAGCAATTTTACCCGCCGCCAATATCCTAGATTATAACGTACCTTAAATTACGGCAGCACCTGAATAAAGATCAAAGATTTTCTCAGATGTAAATCAAGACATACATATTAGAATAAAATTGGGAAAAAGTTTATGAGTCAAGAAAATGAAAAATTAGATCCAGATTACCAACCATGGCGCTTGATGCTAGAAACTGTTAGGGGAGCAAGTCACGAGCGCAAAAAATTGCCGAACCAGGATTACGGAGATTTTTACCAACCGAATGAGAATAAACTACCTATTATCTTAGCTATCTCTGATGGCCACGGTAGTGCCAAAAGCTTTAGGAGCGATCGCGGTTCTAGGTTTGCTGTAGAAACTGCTATGGAACTTTTGAAAGGTTTAGTGGATCAAGAAAGCGATCGAGAGAATATCTCAGCAGTCAAAGACTATGTTAACGATAAGCTGCCCCAAAAAATAGTTTCCAAATGGAAAGAGAAAGTCGATGGCGATCTAAAAAACAACGACTTTACTTCAGAAGAATTGGATAATTTAGAAAAAGAAGAGGGAATAAAAGTACGTCAAAGTCTTGAAGATAATAAAAAAGATCGTAAATATGTTGTTTATGGTGCGACTCTCTTGGCAGTTTTATTAACAGAAGATTATAACCTTTATCTTCAACTAGGAGATGGAGATATTTTGAGTGTAGATATCTGGGGAAAAACAACTAGACCTATTGTAAAAGATGAAAATATGATAGCTAATGAAACCTATTCTTTGTGTATGAAAGATGCCTGGCAATATATAAACAATCATTTTGTCACTTATACACAAGAAAGCAAACGACCAATGATTTTAGTTTGCACAGATGGTTATGCCAACTCTTTTGATAGGGAAGAGAAATTCATCAAAATTGGTAAAGATTACTTAGATATGATCCGGCAGCAAACTTTTGATGAAGTTGCATCACAACTACAAAGTTTTTTGGAACAGACATCTCAAGCGGGGAGTGGAGATGATATTACCTTCGGGTTGATTAAACAAATTGATTCTCAAGACACAGGAGATAATTTTAAGCTTTTCAAAAAAGTTTTAGAAGAAAACAATGCAGAACTTCAGCAAATAAGAGAGAAATCAAAAGAAAATGTAAAAAAAGATGACATGCAACAGTTTACTAATGTTTTAAATCAAATCATCGAAACCCAATCAAATCAAATGGAAAGACTTGTAAATAATTTTAGTAATTCTTTGCAAGATTTACAAAAAATTTTTGTAGAAGCATCAGAATCTCAATCTAAAAAGTTAGAATATATTGAAAAATGCGTCCAAAATTTAACAGAACAAAAGTCACAAGACTTAAATTCTATTAATAATACTAATAAGAATAAAGAAGTCAAAATAACAAAAACACAAAGCCAAGTCACTCAAACCAAAATAAAAAAAAAATTAGATTTTCTGCAAACAGGATTAATTACGACTATCGTTTTAGTTGCTATTAGTATAGGTACAAATATTGCTACTGCTATCTGGTTACTTCCACCAAAAAGTTCTAGTTCTAATAATCCAGAACTAAAACCTTCAGAACCTTTAGAAACTTCAACTCCTAAAGTTTCACCAAGCCCAAAAACAACACCTTTAACCAGCCCAAAGCCATCTCCTTCTTCATAAAAAAAATAACAAGTAGCGAATAATATTGGCTTTTCAATTAATACGAGAACAGCTTAAAAAGGTATTTTTGAAAAATATATGAAATATATTAACTCAAATTATCAGGAGAAAAATAATGAGTGAACTACAAGATGGACAAAACATTGGAACCGAAATTTCTGGTGCAAACTGTAAAATTGAAAAACAACTTGGTGAAGGCGGACAAGGAGAAGTTTACCAAGTTAATGTCAATGGGAAATCAATGGCTCTCAAATGGTATTTTCCTCATATTGTTGAACAAGATCCCCGTCAAAGAGAGCGCTTAGAAAATGCTATTCAAATGGGTGCCCCTAACGATCGATTTCTTTGGCCAATAGATTTAGCACTAACTGCCGAACAACCCTCATCCTATGGTTATATAATGGCTCTACGGGAACCACGTTTTAAAAGTTTAAACGATTTAGTTAAACGTAGAATCGAACCTAGTTTTCGTGCTTTGGTGACAGCAGCATTTGAACTAGCGGATAGTTATTATCAACTTCACGCCAAAGGATTATGCTATCGGGATATTTCTTTTGGGAATGCCTTTTTTGACCCTGATACCGGAGAAGTGCGCATTTGTGACAACGACAATGTAGACGTAAACAAAATGCCTGGAAGTGTGGCCGGAACGCCACGTTTTATGGCTCCAGAAATAGTAAAAGGTGAAGCAAACCCTAGCACACAAACCGACTTATTTTCCTTAACTGTTTTGCTGTTTTATATTCTCTTTAACCATCATCCTTTAGAAGGAGCAAAAGAGCAAGCTATTCATTGCTTTGATTTAGCGGCCATGACAAAAATTTATGGCACAGAGGCACTTTTTATATTTGACCCCGACGATCAGTCCAACCGTCCCGTTCCCGGAGAACAAGATAATCCTCTTATTTTTTGGCCGATTTATCCTCAATCATTGCGAGACTTATTTACCAGAGCTTTTACAGATGGAATTAAAGATCCTGAAAATGGTCGAGTACAGGAGAATGAGTGGCGTAAAACCATGTTGAGTTTGCGAGATTCTATCATTTACTGTCCTCATTGCGGAGAACAAAATTTTTATGATGTTGATGCTCTGAAAAAACAAGGAAAACTCAATCCCTGTTGGAATTGTCAAAAAGAAATAGTTACACCACCTCGTATCCGTATTGGTAGCAAAATTATTATGCTAAATCATGATACTAAATTATTTCCCCATCATGTAGACGATAGGAAAAAATATGATTTTTCAGAACCAGTAGCAGAGGTAGTTAGAAATCCTAAAAATCCTAGCCTTTGGGGACTGAAAAATCTATCCACTGCTAAATGGGTAGTGAACACAGCTGATAATAACATGAAAGATGTTGAACCAGGACGTAGCGTTACTCTAGCAGTGGGAACTAAAATTAACTTCGGAACTGAACAAGGAGAGATTCGAGTTTAAATTTCCTCATAACTTACATCCCAAAACCTGAAACTGGGCTTATTGCATGAATTATTGTTGTTTGCTATCACGAAATTTTGTATCGTAACCCGGTTTCTGCGTAAGTCCTATTTTCTTTCAAATTTTTTGATACAGAAAACATTAAACAACTTAGTTAGGAGAAACAACTTATGTGCGCACTTCCTGGAGGTACATTAGCAACTCGCCCTCTACATTTTATTTGGATTTGTGATGCTTCTGGGTCAATGTCTTTGGACGGCAAAATCCAATCTCTGAATAATGCTATCCACAAAACGCTGCCTCAGATGAGACTGGTCGCAGATGAAAATCCAAATGCTACTGTGCTGATTAGAACATTACGTTTTTCTAGTGGTGCAACGTGGGTTCAAAATGCCCCTGTACCACTAGAAAATTTTCAATGGACTGACTTAAGTGCTGACGAAGTACCTCAAACAGCAGCTTTTTCTGCTGAATTTAAAAAACGTTTGGATCGGGAGGGGGCAAAATCGGGAGACGTTCAATTTTCTCTAATGTGGAACAATTACAACGATCTCGATCTTCATGCTATTTGTCCCTGCGGCACAGAAATTTGCTATAGCAAGAAAAAGTGTTCTGTTTGTCAAGGTGAATTAGATGTTGATATGAATGTAAATCCAACATCAGAAGAACCTGTCGAAAATATTTATTGGCCACCAGGAGGCTCTCCAATGGGACATTATCAAGTTTTTGTCAATCATTTTAACAATCATGGTCGTTCAGGCTGTACCGATCCCACATCATTCAAAGTGGCAGTTTCAATAGGAGGAATAGTTCAAGAGTTTACTGGCAACATAAATGAAAAGAATAAGAAGCTTATTTATGAATTTGATTTAGATGAAACTATGGCAACTGTAGGAGGAGGAAATACTGATATGGGAACAGCTTTAGAAATGGTCGCCCAACAGTTAAAGACTCCTCCTATGAGCGATCGCGCCTTGCCTCCTGTCTTAGTGTTGCTTTCTGATGGTCAACCTACTGATGATTTTGAGAAGGGTTTAAGAGCATTAATGGCACAACCTTGGGCTAAGAAAGCAGTTCGTATTGCTATTGCTATTGGTCAAGATGCAGATGAAGATGTACTGCAAAAATTCATAGCACATCCAGAATTCAAACCTTTAAAAGCTAGTAATCCTGAATCACTTCTTACATACATTAAATGGGCTTCTACTGCTGTTTTAAAAGCTGCTTCCTCACCTAGTGGACAAGTAGTTGGTGCATCGGGTAATGTTCCTATTGCTCCACCTCCCACAGTTAAAACATATTCTACAGGCGACGTTTGGTGAGGTTCCTGATTTTCATCAGTTGTCAAACATATAAATTAGAATCCTTCAAGCAAATTAATCAAAAGGAGAAACAACTTATGTGCGCACTTCCTGGAGGTACATTAGCAACTCGCCCTCTACATTTTATTTGGATTTGTGACAAATCTGGTTCCATGTCAGTTGATGGTAAGATAGATTCACTGAATAAAGCAATTCGTCTAGCCTTACCTAGTATGCGACAAGTAGCCGATGAAAATCCCAATGCCAAAGTACTGCTACGCACTCTAAAATTTTCTCATGGTGCAGAGTGGCATATTAACTCTGATGCTTTATCTTTAGATAGCTTTCAATGGCAAGATTTAGAGGCCGATCCCTTACAAAAACCAAATCCGAAATTAGATATTGTGTTCCTAGTAGATACCAGTGGTAGTATGGGGGATGAAATTGACGCTGTTAAAAGTAGTTGTCAGTCATTTGCTGAGAGAATTATTCGAGAAGGAGCAGATGTTCGGTTAGGATTAGTAGGTTTTGACATTGGGGGACATCGTGGCTCTTCTAGGGGAGAATATACAGTCCACACTCTCTCAAGATACACCATTGGTACTTGGCAGTTAACTTCTCCTCAAGATTTTCGGCACAACGTACAATCTTTATCTCTAGGTCTTTTTGGAGGCGCTGGTTGCTACTTAGCTAATCAAGATACTGTTGACATTTTTCCCCATGTGGTTCGTCTATTTGAAAGTTCATCTGGTTTGAGGGAACTTGCTGAAGGTCAAAATCAGCGCATTCTAGTGATAATTTCAGATGAAATAGGAGATAAATCAGGATTGTCAGATATAGTATCTCAATTAAAGGGAGCTTCTATAACAACCCATGTTTTAGGTGTTCCTAGAAGCGGGGGAGCCCATGAGTTAATTGCTAGTATGACTGGTGGAGAATTTTGGGATATTACTCACTCAAAAGGAGTACAGGATTTTAGTGGATTACTAGGGAATGTAGCTGAAACGATCGCTAAGGAAATAACTAAAACACTTAGTGATGGTAAAGTATCGGCAGGAACTGATATGGGAACTGCTCTAGAGATGGTAGCAGAAAGACTCCAAATTCCACTGATGAGCGATCGCGCATTACCTCCTGTTCTAGTCTTAATTTCTGATGGTCAACCCACTGATAATTTCCAGAAAGGACTGGAAAAATTAATGGCACAACCTTGGGGTAAAAAAGCAGTTCGCATTGCTATTGGTATAGGTAGGGATGTAGATGAAGATGTTTTGCAAAAATTTATAGGAAACTCGGAAATTACACCTCTAAAAGCTAATAATCCTGAAGCTTTAACAGAATACATAAAATGGGCCTCTACAGCCGTATTAAAGGCAGCTTCTTCTCCAGTTTCTCCAGAAGCCATTGGTTCTAGGGAGAACATGAATGTTCCCATTAATGCCCCCACACTCAAGCCATCTTCCACTAGTAGTGTTTGGTAGCAAACAAAACTCTTGTTCCTAAAAATTAGGGACATTCCATGAAATGTCCCTACTACTCCCTACTACTTCCTACTGCCTCAATAGCTGCTTCTAGAGCGATCGCGACATGAGTCCAATGAGTCCCCCCCTGACAAAAAACCACATAAGGCTCCCTCAAAGGCCCATCTGCCGAAAATTCAGAAGTAGACCCATCAATAAAAGTACCACCTGCCATAACCAAGGGACTTTCATATCCAGGCATCGGCCCGGGTACCGGATCTAAATAAGACCCCACAGGAGAATATTGCTGAATAGCTCGACAAAAAGCAATTAACTTCTCCGGGGAACCCAACTTAATCCCCTGAATAACATCCCGTCGTTTTTCAAAAGGAAGAGGATTAACAGCATAACCCAACTTATCAAAAACATAAGCGGTCAAATGATTTCCCTTCATCGCCTCCCCCACCATTTGTGGCGCCAAAAATAAACCTTGAAACAACAACCTATTTTGCTCAAAAGTTGCCCCCCCACTACTACCAATACCGGGAGCCGTTAACCGACAAGTTGCAGCTTCTACTAAATCTGCCCTACCTGCCACATACCCCCCTGCCATAACAATTGTGCCACCCGGATTTTTAATTAAAGACCCCGCTACTAAGTCGGCCCCCACTACCGTTGGTTCCTGGTCTTCAATAAATTCCCCATAACAATTGTCCACAAAACAAACCGTTTCCGGATTTTGTTGCTTAACTATCTTGACAATTTTCTCAATATCTGAAATGGATAAACTAGCCCGCCAAGAATAACCACAAGAACGTTGAATCAAAGCCAGACGAGTTTTTTCAGTAACAGCAGATTTTAACCCTTGCCAATTTATTGTCCCAGTTTCTGTCAGGGGTAATTCTCGGTAACTAATGCCAAATTCTTTTAAAGAACCTTGGCCTTCTTCTCTGAGACCAATTACTTCCTCTAAGGTATCGTAGGGAGGACCCGCAACAGACAACATTTCATCCCCTGGCCTCAGAGTGCCAAATAAAGCACAGGCGATCGCATGGGTTCCCGAAACAAATTGGACTCTTACTGCTGCTGCCTCAGCTCCCATCACCTCTGCAAAAACCTTGTCCAGGGTCTCCCGCCCTAAGTCATCATGGCCATACCCAGTCACCCCAGAAAAATGATGGACACCTACTCGATGATGACGAAAAGCATTTATCACTCGTCTGAGATTTTGTCTGAGGGAACTATCAATTTCAAAAAATATGGGGAATAGCTCTTCTTCACCTGCTTGTAGATATTCACTGATGTTCATCTTTACCTATTTAATTTATTTTTGTTTTATTTGTGATATGATTAGAAAAATATAAGTTTTTGTTAATACTCAAATTAACAACAAAGTCTAAGTTTCCTTCAGATTTAAATAAATTTTATTTAAATACCAAAAAGATGTATTTATATATTTAGATCTTCTTGAAAAAAGTTTGATAAATAAGCTATTATAGTTGTGAGGTAACCAACCATAAATAAACAAAAGCAGTATTTAGCTTAACATAAACATAGCAATTGAGGTATTTTATTTATCAAAATCTGAGAATAAATTCTCAAATTTTAGAGATTTAACGAGATTTATTTAGTAGGTTTATAGTACCTTGTTTTAATAAAAATAATCCTGTATTATCAGTCTATAATTTAAACTTGTACACTCAATAAACTTAAGAAGAAACAGTAAGTAATCAGTAGGATAATTTTTTTTTTGCCCGATAAATGGACTTTAAACCCCCTAAACCATCCGGTTTATACAAACTGGGGATTTTGACCCAAAGCTATAAAAGCTATTAATGCATTTCCAGCTTAGGAAGCTAGCTGAACCCTAAAAGCTAATAGCCTGTTTACAAATACCAGGGATTTTGGCATAAGAATATTTTTTTTACTTTCTGCTTCTAATTAATAGATTAAGTAATTACTTCCAAAATATTTTCCATATCCTATGCGCACATATATACTTGCTTTGATTAAGCCAGCTCTTTTGGAGCTATTTAGTTCTTAAATTCGAGATCTTCATGACAATTTCAACATCAAAAAAACTTTCCCTTGATTGGAATATAATAGGCTTTATGGCATTCCTGCATATTGGAGCCTTACTGGCCCTATTTCCCAGTAACTTTAGTTGGACTGCAGTTGGTCTAGCCTTATTCTTACATTGGGTTACAGGTGGTCTAGGTATCACTTTAGGCTTTCATCGTCTACTCACACACCGCAGCTTTAAAACTCCTAAGTGGCTAGAATACTTTTTTATTTTCTGCGGTACCCTTGCCTGTCAAGGTGGAGTTTTTGATTGGGTGGGTTTACACCGCATTCATCATATGCATTCAGATCATGAGCAAGATCCTCATGACTCTCACCGTGGTTTTTGGTGGAGTCATATGGGTTGGATGCTCCATGAATTGCCAATTAAGTCTGAAATAGACCGCTTCATAAAAGATATAGCAGACGATCCTGTTTACAAGTTTTTGCAAGCTAATTTTATTCTCATTCAATTTGCTCTTGGCATTTTGCTTTTCTTTGTAGGAGGTTGGTCTTTTGTAGTTTGGGGTATTTTTGTTAGGATAGTAGCTGTCTTCCACTGTACTTGGCTAGTTAATAGTGCCACTCATAAGTTTGGTTATCGTACTTATGATTCTGGTGATTCTTCTACTAACTGTTGGTGGGTAGCTGTGCTAACTTATGGTGAAGGGTGGCACAATAACCATCATGCTTTTCAGTATTCGGCACGTCATGGTTTGCAATGGTGGGAAATTGATACAACTTGGATGATGATTCAATTCTTGCAATTTTTTGGTCTAGCGACTAAAGTCAAATTGGCAACAAAATAGTTTTGAGCTAATATTTGATTATTGGACATCTCCAGAAAAGGTTCTCAGGCCTTTACCTTGTTATTCTAGAATCAGCATTTTTTGGATAGGTCTATTGTGATAGACTGAAACCCCTTAAAATGTAGGCCCTTCTAGAACGAAGTGAAACCCAAGATCCACTTGGTTGTAGTTGATTTACTGAAAAATTGGGTTTAAAGCTTCGCCCTTCTAGGGCGACTTTTTAGTTTATTTTTTTCCACAGGTTATGTGATTATGCTTTTTAATACAAACTGCTATACAAATCATCTATAAATTCCCTTGAACAATATATTTAATCCTAGTAAAAGCTTCTAACCCAATCAACCCTTGAGCAAAACATTTTTGATTAGACATCCCCAAGAAAATACCATTTTTCTGATTTTGACAACGTGAAAATCTGGGGGATTTATTAATAAAAGTACAAGTACTATTAATACCCAAAGCAAACTTACGACTTTCCTGATAAGATTCTGTTGCTAAACAGTCAGCATGGCCACTACTATAATTATTAATCCATCTAATTCCTGAATCTATACAATCAACAATTTTAAAAGCAACTATTTTACTTAAATAAGCTTGATTCCATTCTCCATCATCTGTTACAACCAACTCAGGAAACTCTTCAACTAAAGCAGCATCTCCTCTAACTTCAAAACCATTTTCCTTCAAACTATTCCAAAGTCTAACTACCATAGAGAGGTTATGTTTACTATCTATCAATACCTTTTCTATAGCATTAACTGGATCGGGCTGACTTTTATGGCTATCCAAAATCATCCAACGAACCATATCTAAACTACCACTAGCAGACCAGTATAGATAACAATTACCCATTGCTGTTTTCAAAACTGGTACAGTTGCTATTTTTACCACTTGCTCAACTAAACTATCTCGTCCATAAGGAATAACTAAATTTATATATCGATCTTGAGTAAGCAACTCCTGAATAGAATTATTATCTTTAGGGGGTAAAAATTCTATACATTCCACAGGTAAACCTGCCTGCTCTAAACCTAACTGTAATACTTTAGTAATTACTAAATTAGAGTTACGAGCTTCGCTCCCACCTCTAATAATCAAACTATTTGCAGTTTGAATACACATTCCAGCAGCGATCGCCACCAACTCCGGAAATGCCTCATAAATCAGGGCAATAATCCCTAGAGGAATACGCTGGCCATAAATCTTACTATGTTCTAGTTGATATGAAGTACCGACTACTTGTCCAACTAAATCAGGCAAATCACTAAGTTGTTGTAAAATTTGAACAGTAGTATGGAGTCGCTCTGGTGTCAACTTCAGCAGTTCAACCATTGGTGCTGAAATAGGTATTGTCCGGTTTGCCTCTAAATCTAGAGTATTAGCTTCTAAAATCTCATTTTTATGCTGTAAAATTGCTTCTGCCATTGCTTGTAATGCCATGGAGCGTTCTAAAGCTTTAGTTTGAGAAAGTGCTAAGGAACCTTGATGAACACGATGAATTAAATTAATCGTAAAGTTAGTAGAATAATCTTTCCTGTTCATAAGTTTAACGTCTTTGACATCCTCCCCGACCTAAAGGAACGGAGATTCCTACCGAGCCGCACCCCCTCGGCGGGTTGACATGTCAGAGGCTGCTGCTACAATGCCTGTAGTCTTATGCTGGCCTACCTGTCCGTTTTCTGTCTCGGACTACCGACCCGGGACTAATATATTTCTTGCAAACTAAAAGGCATGATAACATAAACCTTGGAAAAAAATAAACTAAAAATTGGCCCGAGAAGGGCGAGGCTTTAAACCCAATTTTGTCAGTAAGCAAGCCAGACAATCAAGGCAGGAAGCATGGCCAGAAGTACTGCCATCAGTATTCAAACAGTTGCATTATAACCAAGAAAGTGCAAGGCTAAAAGCAACCAAACCGCCAAAGGTACTAAAACTATTACTAAAGCTAGTGGTAGATAGTGGGCTTTCCCTTTGAAGTATGCCCTGCTCCACTGCTTACCTGTCCATCGCCAAGCAGATTTATAGGTATAACTAGTGGAAAGTTGTTCAATAGTGTCCCCATTTTCATTGACAACGAATATTTGCTGACAGCAGTTACAGCCAAAGGCATCTGTCAGGACTATTGGAGTTAAGTTACCCCTAAACCGACATGGGCACGGGTACTCTTCATTCAAATCAATCTTTTGAGCTTTGTGAGGTTGTAAACTCATCCTTGAACCGAAAGGGTTTGTAAAAAAAAAAGACGATCCGAGACTCGGCATAATACTATATCATACCGACTCTAGCTTCTATTAAACTATAACCTGACTTTAGCCGTTTTTACCGAAAAATTGGGTTTAAAGCCTCGCCTATAAGCGGGGGACTTTTTAGTTTGTTTTTTTCCACAGTTTATGTTATGGTGATTTTTAGTTCACAAGAAGAAATATATTAGTCCCAGGTGGGCAATCCGAGACAAAAAACGGACAGGTCGGCCAGTACAAGACTATTGCCAAAGTAGCAGCAGCCTGTGAGATGTCAACCCGTCGAAAGACTACGGATAGCTGGGGAACCTCGGGCCTCTAAACCGGAGAGGATGTCAAGACAAAATCTTCAGCTTCTAGTTGTCTGGTTTTATCATTGCTAAGTATTTTTCAAGGTATATCCACTTATCCAAACTAATTTTTGAGATAATATACCATAGAATATTCTACAATTATCGAAAGCGGGTAACGCGATTCGAACGCGCGACATCAACCTTGGCAAGGTTGCGCTCTACCACTGAGCTATACCCGCAATTTCTTACTGCTTCCTATATAATTTCATAAATAGTTTGATTTGTCAACCTCATAAGCAGAATTTTTTTTGAGAGTAATTTTTTGATCAGCTTGATTATACTTCTGGAGATACATCAGACTCTATAAAACTGTTTGAAGTTATTGGCAGTGCTTGAGTTGTACCAGTAATACTATAATTGTTTGGTGAAGAATTCATACCTCCCTTGATTTGACGCATCAAACTTCCCATTTCTAGGGCATTCATGGCATATTCCCAACCTTTATTACTTTTAATGCCAGCTCTCTCTAGAGCTTGCTGCATAGTATCTGTGGTCAAAACTCCAAATATTACAGGTACTCCTGTTTGAAATGCTGCGGCAGCAACTCCTTTAGAAACTTCAGAAGCTACATAATCAAAATGAGGAGTTTGGCCTTTAATGACAGCTCCTAGACAAATTATAGCATCATAACGATTACTCATGGCCAATTGGCGTGCTACCAGAGGAACTTCAAAACTGCCTGGTATCCAAATATAATCGACTTGAGTACCATCTGTATTTGTATCGACACCGTGGCGTTTCAAACAGTCTTGACAACCTTCGAGCAGTTTGCCAGTGATTAAGTCGTTGAAACGAGCTATTACAATAGCAAAGCGTAAAGAGTCAACTTGAGTAAATGTTCCCTCGAAAACTGTCATATCAGAATTTTTTTTTGTTCACTTATTAGGTTTAAAGCTGATAGTTATTTGTTCTAAGAGTCCGGAGATAACAAGCACTAACTTGCAATCTCCTTTCTCTTAACATTCATTATTTCCTATCTTATTTTTTATATATTGCCAGTTTAGATTAATCTGACATACTCCTAAACTAACCCATAATGAAAAGGTTACTTTGATTAGGGTTATGATAATATCAATTTTTGGCCCATGTGTGCAAAAAAAACAATATTTATCATTTATCAATTAATGGGGTTAAATGGCCATTAATCTACCGCTGATTCATCTCAGGGCCCATCTCAGATTATGGCCTAGAGACTTCTCGATGCTCTAGCTAAACCTGCCCTAAACAACTAAAAAGTTTAGAACACCTACTGAGATTACCAGCAATAACCACAAACCAGAACCAATAAAAATTAAAGGTTTGCCTTGAGTCCAGATTTGAGGAGAAGCATAGGCAACAGGTACGCCAATTACTAAGATAAAGGATAAGACCACTAATAGAAGTAGTAGAAATTGAAATAGTAATGTTAGGAATGTTAACATTTTTTCCCTCTGTACAACAACAAATTCATCTTATAAGGAATTAGGGTATCATACACTGCGCGATTGTAAGTTGAATTTGAGTTAATTAATGATGAATTTTCAGTAATGGTAGATGTCTAGTAATTTCAATGAAAGTAAATTTATAGAATTTATCCCAATTTTTAAACAGAAGGATCTAAATGTCTTTGAGTAATAATTACTAAACTTTCAGGACTTACGTAAAGAAACCTGGTTAAGAAAGTAAATCATTGTTTTTAACACATAAATATCTAGGAGAAACCGGGTTTCTCAGTTTACCTGGGTAAGTCCTGTTTGAGTAATAATTACTAAGCTTCTCTTTGTCCTTTGCTCTACATACCATATATTTAAAACCTCGTTCTTAAGGGTGGAGTTTGATTTTTTTTTCATTTTGTATGTGGGGTTAAGCTTAGGGAAACCCAAGAATAATAGGGCAGATTTTATTCTAGTATTAGTAATAAGCCAAAAATATTGGAAGCAAGATACAAATACAGGATATATCTTAACTATATCTAAATATAGCAATCCTATTTTATTTATGGCAAAAATATTATTGCTTTTTAGGAAACAAGCAACAAGCAACAGTTAATAGGTAAGAGTTTCAACTTTTTTATCTACTTTTTCATTTGTCGCAACCTATGGGCGAATTTCTATAAGAAAATTAAATCAACTGTTTGGTTACTGTCGATTTGTTTGGAATTAATCATTGACTTATGGTAATTAATTGTATGTTTCTGAAGAAAAGAAACCTTCATATACTGATTTAACTAAAGGATTCATAACACAAGCTAATTAAGAATTAGTTTGGCTAAAAGAAGTAGCTGCTACTCTATTACAACAAATTTTTAAAAGATTTAGAGCGAGGTTACAAAAACTTTTTTAATAGTTGTGATAGAAAACTCAAAGGCATTAAAGTTAAACCTCCTAAGTTGAAAAGTAGACAGTCTAGACAGGGTGCTAGATTTGTAGGAGCTAATTACAAAATAGGTCATGATCAAGTCGATCTAGCAGAAGTAGGTAAAATTCAAATAGTTTGATCAATATTCTTAGTATTTATCCTACTTTCGGTAACTATGATATAGCAATCCTATGAGTGTTTATGGCAAAAATCATACTGCTTTTTAAGGAACAGGGAAAAGGGAACAAAGAGTAGGTAAGAGAATTCAGCAGTTTTATTTACTTTTTGATTTGTGGCAACCTATGGGCGGACTGCTATAACTGAATATTTGCCAAAGCTTAGAAGATTTTTGGTTCTATTTATGGTTTTAACCAATAGGTAAATATTATTATAATTCTCTAAATTTATCTACCTTTAGCCAGGTCAGCATAAATGATAATTTCTATGGCTAGAACTGCTAATAGAAGAAGTTCAAGAGTACAAAATAGATGAATTACTAAGGGAAGATTTTTCTCTAGAGACCAGAAAGTAAATAAAGCTACTAAACCAGAGAAAACAAAAGTAATTTCATCAATAATTAACTGCTCTATTTTGCGCCTTTTTCTTCTTTTATCACTTCTATGAGCAATTTCCCAACTAAATATAGATTCTATATCTGAATAATCTGTTTGTGTTTTGACTTTTTCAGTGAGAGTCAGTCGAATATATTTTCCGATAGCTGAGATTTTTTCGTCATTAACTATATAAGTCCAACCGAGAATTAGGCAAACCCAAGGAATAACTAAGAGGGCATACAAATTAGTTTTGTTTGATAGAGCAAAGGAGAGAATGCTACCAAATATTCCTAGGGTTATATAAATCATTTGGTCTCGGAATTCAATACGTTTTAGTTGCTCTTCTTTCAATTTTTCATATTCGAGTAGAAAAACTTGAAGTATGGTTTTTTTGTCGTTCATGGATTTTTTTGACGGCTAAAATTACTTGGTTAATATAATTATCAATTAGGCAATATTATTTTATGCGATCGCCTGAATATAATATTCACTCTAATAGTAAGCATTCAGGGATTAGCATTCAGCTATTAGCTATGAGTTATTAACTCATTATATTGGAAGTAGGAATTAGTCTCTAAGGATAATTAAAAAGTTTGTTTAGAAAGCATCGGTATATTAGGAATGTTATGTAATTGGTCATCAGGTAACCTTAGTAGTTACTTGCATAAATTCAAAATCTGAGAGCTGATTTTTTAAGTGCTGAATGTTTACCTTTAATAAGTTGGTAATAGAGTCTATTGAGCAGTATTTTAAATCAGTTAAGGTTTCTTGAATAATTATTCTATTTTTACACTTTTAAAAATAAATTACCATAATACAAAGCAATTCAATTACAACTAGGTAAAAGCTATGGTTTGTGCAGTTATTTTAACAGCAATTCCTATCGAATATATGGCGGTATGTGCTCATCTTAGTGACTTGAGGGAGGAGATACACCCTAATGGGACAATTTATGAGAGGGGCCAATTTTCTATTGGTGGCCAAGAGTGGGAAGTGGGTATTGTCCAGACTGGTGCTGGAAATTCTCCTGCGGCCATGGAGGCTGAGAGAGCGATCGCTTATTTTAAGCCTAATGTGATTCTATTTGTTGGGGTAGCTGGAGGAATTAAGGATGTCCAATTAGGAGATGTGGTTGCTGCGACTAAGGTTTATGGTTATGAGTCGGGAAAGGTAGCTGAGACTTTTAGGCCAAGGCCGGATGTTGGCCGTTCAACTTATAATCTGATTCAACGGGCAAAAGCTGAGGCTAGAAAGGGAGAGTGGTTGGCTAGACTTTCTAATTCAGCTCAACCTAATGTATTTGTTGAGCCTATTGCTGCGGGAGAAAAGGTGGTTACTAATAAGAAATCAGATTTATTTGAGTTTCTTCAGCAAAATTATGGTGATGCTTTAGCAGTGGAAATGGAAGGTCGTGGTATCTTGGAAGTTGCTCATGCTAATCAACAGGTTTCGGCCTTAATTATTCGGGGTATTTCTGATTTGATTGACGGGAAAAGTAGGGCGGATGAAGGGGGTTTTCAAGAAATAGCTGCTCGTCATGCTAGTGCTTTTGCTTTTGAGGTTTTAGGGAAGTTTTGGTTAAGTAGAAATCAAGAATATAATGGGGAAAGTCATCCAAAGTCTTCTAATTTTTTGGCTGATAATTTTGAGGAAAGTATGAAATTACAAGAAATTTTAATTGACTATTTTAATGCTCGGCAGAAACCTGGTCAACATTTAAAGTCATTAGTAAATATTAGTCAGATACAGGTTGATACAGCGGCAATAGATTACAATTTACCTGTGAGAGAGTTAATTCCTAATTTTTATCCTGAAATTTTTAAAAGTAGGGAGAATTCTCTATCTTTTCTGAGAGTTTTTCGGAGTCATTTACTTAAAGATTCTGATGAACAATTATTTGTTAATAAAATCATTGCAATAATTCGGTAATGATGGGGATATTTACCACTCTATATCAATAGTAAATTATAGTTAAAGTAAAATCTGTATAAGCTGATTAATGTCAAATTTGAGTATTGATGAAAGAATTAAGTTAGAGGAAATTTCAACTGGCTATTTTTATAAGCTAGAGAAACCTGGTCAACATTTAAAGTCATTAGTAAATATTAGTCAGATACAGGTTGATCCAGCGGCAATAGATTACAATTTACCTGTGAAAGAGTTAGTCCCTAATTTTTTAAGCTTAATTTTAAAGAAACCAGAAGATTTAGAATCTTTTTTGAAATATTTGCAAAATAAATTAGATTCAGATGAAAGATTGACTATAAAAGGATATATTGAAAAACTCAACCTCAAGCGATCGCGAATCAACCAAATTCCTGATCATCGTTCACGTATGTCTAAAAAAAGGCAACAAAACCATGAAATACCGACATCTAAAACAGATA
>JAKQYE010000044.1:26931-30195 GCA_023356605.1 Trichodesmium sp. MAG_R02
TTATAATACTCTTGAAGGAATTATTGATGAACTACGAACAATTAATTGAAAAAATATTGAAAAAATGAACGACTTAGCAAATAGACAATATGAAGGTCAAGGTAATGACCAAAAGTATGAACGATTAAAAGACGAAAAGGGGAAAGAATTTCTAGATATACCCATAAAAAAAGAACCTTATATTGCTTCTAAAAATTTGGCTGAGGCAGTCAATGATGCTCTCTATTTACGTCGCCCTTTATTATTGGAAGGTGAACCTGGTTGTGGTAAAACTCGTCTTGCTTATTCTATTGCTTATGAGTTGGGTTATCCTTTGAAAGAATGTTATATTCGTTCTACGAGTCGGGCTGAAGAATTACTCTATACTTATGATAATATTCGCCGTTTATATGACCTTCAAGAATATAGGTTTATTCAGGGTCAATTAGAGGAAAAAGATATTAATAATTCACCTCAATTAACTAATGTTATTGAGCGGAAAAGATATATAGAGTTGGGCAAGCTAGGAGAGGCTATTGAGCTTTCTGATAAAAATAATATTCCTTCGGTAGTTTTGGTTGATGAAGTTGATAAAGCTGATATTGATTTTCCTAATGATTTACTGTTGGTTTTAGATAGGTTACAGTTTGAAGTAAAGGAGGTAAAAAACTTGAAATATGACGCTCTTCGAGGAGAGGAGCGGGAAGACAGAAAAGATGTTTTGCCTTTGATTATTATTACGAGTAATCAAGAGAAAGAATTACCTAAAGCTTTTTTACGTCGCTGTCTGTTTTATTATATTGGGTTTCCGAATCAGGAGGATTTGAGGAAGATTATTATTAATCATTTTCAACAGGATGTTTCTCCTCTTTTTGAAGTTGCTTTAACTAAATTTGTAGAACTTCGTGACGATATTTCTTGGCGGAAAAAACCTAGTACGGGAGAGTTTATTAATTGGTTGCGACTTTTAGAAAGAGGATTGCCAAATAATACAACTCAGGAGTATCAGGAAATCAAAGCTGAAGTTTTAAGGGAGACTAAATTATATCAACTTCCTTTTCTCCATACTTTAGTAAAAAATCAAAGTGACCAAAATACTATAGAAAAGTTAAAAAATGATTGATTTTGATTTATTAATTGTTGAATTTGAAGCTCTTTTATTGCCTTTATTTAATAGGTTGAGGTAAAAGAGCTTAGATTTGGTTTAGTCGCGAAACCAAACACTAATAAAGCAACAAAATCCAATACCAAACCAGTAGATAAGCTGAAAATTACTAAATGGTTGACTTTGAATTATTAATCGTTGAATTTGAAACTCTTTTATTGCCTTTATTTAATAGGTTGAGGCAAAAGGATATTCCCGTGGGAATTTCTGAATATTTACTGGCGATTAAAATGATTCAATGTCGAGGGGCGTGGCAGGATATTGAACGGTTAAAACGACTTTTATGTTTGTTATGGATTAAGTCTTTAGAAGACCAATATATTTTTAATCAATTGTTTGAGGAGTTAGTTAGACCTGAGTTAGAAAAGCAATTACTAGAAGCTGATAAATCTCCATTGCCTAAAATTGATGAGGATTCTACTTTTCCTCCTCAAGAGACTGAAAATTTAAAACTTAAGAGTAATCCTATTTCTCAAGTTTCATCTGAAGTTAAACAGAAAAATCAACCTCAAGAGACTGAAAATTTAGAACTTAAGAGTAATCCTATTTCTCAAGTTTCATCTGAAGTTAAACAGAAGAATAAACCTCAAGAGACTGAAAATTTAGAACTTAATAGTAATCCTATTTCTCAAGTTTCATCTGAAGTTAAACAGGAAAATCAACCTCAACCTAATACACCAACTAATTCAATCTCACTTCGGGATTCTTCGAGAAAATTTCTGTCAGAAATAACCCCAATAAAACTGAGATTTAGAAAAAATTATAATTTAATTCCCCGTTTACCAATAACTCGCCGAGAAATGACTGGTATTTGGCGTAATTTAAGGTCGTTACAACGAGAGGGTGCGCCAGAAAATTTAGATGTTCAAGGAACAATTAATCTATTTTGTAAAATGGGTTTTTTCTCTGGTGTGGTTTTACAACCTTCTAGAAAAAATCAAGTTAAGTTGGTTTTGTTAATTGACTGTGAAGGTTCCATGTCTCCTTTTAAATTGTTGATTGATACTTTACAGGAAAGTATTGAAAAAGTAGGGTTGTTAAATCAAAAGAATATTTTTTATTTTCACAATGTGCCGAGGGGTTATCTATTTACTAAACCTAATTTAACTAAGCCTTTGCCTATTGAGGAAATTTTATCTCGGGAAATTGGTAATAATAGTGTGGTTATTGTTAGTGATGGGGGGGCGGCACGGCGCACTTATGATAGTGAAAGATTCCATCAAACTAAGGAATTTATACGGCAATTATCTGATAAAACTTATTTATATGGATGGTTAAACCCTGTTCCAGAATTTCAGTGGAGGATGACCACTGCTGAAGATATTGCTACCTTTATTCCTATGTATTCTTTAAATCCACAAGGATTAAATGATTTGGTTAAAATATTGTTAGGATATCCTTTTCCAATGGGAGTTAATTTGCATGGTTAAAACTATTGAGGCAGTTGTTAGAAAGCTATGGCTATCTCCGGAGAATGCCGTGGAAGAGGTGGTAAGATTTGAGCGTCGTTTTGGAGAAGAAAATTTTAAGCTTGCTTGTCATTGTGGGTTGTTTTTGATTTTAACTCCTGAATTAGTTAATTTAATTCGGATTAATTTTTTGGATGAGGAAAATATTCCTTGGATAGGAGAAAGTAATTTTTTGTTGTCTTCTTTATGTCGTCCTTTACAAGAGGGAGTTTATGAAGTTGAGCCTTGTGTGAGGGAAGTTTTGTTGGGGGAATTGGAGGATAAATTTGGTTGGCGACGACCTTTTGAATTGGCTGAATTTTTGTGGTTTTATTTGGATAAACAAGGGGAGAGAAAACCATCTGGAGAGTTAAGAATGGTTCAAGAATGGATTGCTCAAGCTTATTTAGATCCTGATAGGACAATTCGGGAAATGGAGAGCTTTTTATCTGAAAGTTTGCCGGAAGATAATCCGGTTTTGGGGTTAGCTGGTCAAGAAAAAATTCCTTATTTAGTGGAGATTTTGGCTCAACCTTTGGATCAGACTAATTTATGGAAAGAGTATCAAAATTTGGTGCTTAATTCTCATGTTTTGGCAAAGTTATTGGTTGATGAAAAGGAGGGGTTAGGGGAGGAAATTGAGGAGTTAAAAGAAGAGTTTGGAGATGGGGA
>JAKQYE010000440.1 GCA_023356605.1 Trichodesmium sp. MAG_R02
ATGAAAGTATAAATTACTTAGTATTGTTTATCATCTTTTTCCTGTCAAATTTTAATTATTCTTGGAAGCTAATTCCTCCTTCTAGTTGATGGCTGAATACTTATCTATTTACAGCCAACATTTATAAAATTGGTATTAAAGAGAATATATGATACAAAAAAAACTAGGTTAGAGAGTTTCGACCTTTCTTGACTGGCGAGATTTCTTGACCATAATACAATAATGGCAAAAGTAACGATACTAAATGTATAGTCTTTCTAGTAAAATTGAGGCAATCTTATATCTCAAGGGAAAATCCCTCTCCATTTCTGAAATTGCTGAAATTGCTAAATGTGAGCATGGCCAAATCAAGGATGCCTTAATCGAATTAATGTCAGAATATGCCCATCGACATACTGCTTTAGAGGTTGTCGAAACAGAAAAAGGCTATAGTCTTCAACTCAAACCAACTTTTACTGAGTTGATAGAAAGTTTGATTCAACCAGAGTTAGGAGTCGGCGCTCTGAGGACCTTAGCAGCGATCGCTCTCAAGGGAGGTATTACCCAATCAGAATTAGTAGATATTCGTGGTTCAGGAGTTTATCAGCACGTTCCTGAACTTGTGAGTTTAGGTTTCATCCGTAAACGTCGTCAAAAGGAATCTCGTTCTTATTGGTTACAAGTCACAGATAAATTTCATCAATATTTCCAACTAGATCAACTGCCCCAACAACTATCACTGGATCTAGTTTCTCTGTCTAATGGTGATGAAAATGAAGAAGAATAATCCAGTTGTTAAGTGGCCACTTTAGTTATAAGTTACAGCAGATTTCGGGCCAATGATGTACTGGACAAATGCTCAAAATTATATAGTGCGGGCATCTTGCCCCCGTGGGTGTACCCAATAACAAGGTCAAGGGCTGTATCATTTATCAATACCTCTAGCTGAAGCCTCTGGCTTGAAAACCAGAACTTTCTTTTTGAAAAGACAGCCTTGATAATTTCAGGAGTTACCCAGTCATCACCATATATATATATATATATACTAGGGACTCCTACAAATGGTGTATAATTTCATACAGGTACATAGGTCTTGGCCTTATTTTATGGTCAAACAAGAAAAATTTGAGTATGAGTCTGTATAAGTCAGAATTTGCCCGTTCTACTTTTCTATAGTTGTTTTAATTTAGATTGAGATAAGTATTTATTGCTATAACTAAGTTTCAACAGAAAAAGTTTTCCATTCTTATTTGAAATAACTATAATTGTAATTTCAGGAAGTGCGATGTTAAATGCTTAAAAAAGAATTAAGAAGCTCACTATTAAAAAAACGTCGGTCTATGTCTGAGACTGAATGGAGAGAAAAGAGCGATCGCCTCGGTAGCTACTTACAAAATTTCTCCCTATTCCAAAAAGCTCAAACTGTTTTAGCTTATATTAGTTTCCGTCAGGAACCAGACCTAAGTTTATTATTTACAAATGTTGGAGAAAAAACAACATTTTCCACTAAAACTTGGGGTCTCCCACGCTGTGTAGAAAAGTCTCTATTTTGGCATATTTGGCAACCAGGAAATTCTCTACAAAAAGGTGCTTATGGCATTCTAGAACCAAAGTTAAATGCACCATTATTACAGTCATCAAAAGTAGATTTAATTTTAGTTCCTGCTGTGGCTTGTAATTTTAATGGTTATCGTTTAGGCTATGGTGGGGGTTTTTATGACCGGATGCTAAGTCAGGAAGAATGGACATCAAAACCTACTATTGGTATTGTTTTTGAATTTGCTTATTTACAAGATTTACCTATAGATTCCTGGGATAAACCTCTTGATTTTGTTTGTACAGAAAATGGTATAAAGTAGATGATGAAAAAATTTTCCTTCTTGCTTTTGCCTTTATTACTATTTGTCACTCCTAGTTTAGGAATTCAGGCAAAAGATGGTACTGTTTATTTTGCCCAACCACCTCGTCTAGTTAAAGCGGTGACTACCCGAAGTGAGACTTATGTCTGGGGCGCTACCTATTACTTTACTTTTAACTTATTGCCTGATGCTGGAGTACCACTCAGACAGATAACTATTAGGAAAACGGAGGGTCCTGACAATGTTCGATATAATCCAAAGAAAATAATTGCTTTTGAAGGAACCCATCGGAATAAGGGTCAACAGTTAACAGTTGAGGAAGTAGCGATCGACAAAAAAACTAACACTATCTCAGTAATTCTTAATCCGGCCATACCTCCAGGCAAGACTTTTACAATTGGTTTGCGCCCAGTGCGAACTCCAAGATATGGGGGAATATACTTATTTGGAGTAACTGCTTTTCCCGTAGGAGAAAAACCCTATGGTTATTTTCTTGGCTATGGCAGACTTCATTTTTATGATGGTTCTGATAATTATGATTGATATAGCTATTAAGCTAGTTATCAAAAAAACTTAATCTTGACCAACATACCAAATGGATTATATAGAAAAATGAAAGCCGTTATTTTATTATCAGGAGGATTAGATTCCTCAACAGTTTTGTATCAAGCAAAAGCAGATGGTTGTGAATGTTATGCTATTTCCTTTGATTACCAACAACGCCATCTTCGAGAGTTAGACTCAGCTAAAAAAATTGCCCATACTGTGGGTGTAATAGAACATCATATCGTTAGTTTTGACCTAAGATTATGGGGAGGTTCGGCATTAACTGATAATCAAATTGATTTGCCTAGCGATCGCGACCTTGAGGAAATGTCACAAAATATTCCTATCACTTATGTTCCAGCGCGGAATACTATTTTTCTGAGTTTCGCCCTAGCTTACGCTGAGGTTGTGAATGCAAGTCGGGTTTATATTGGGGTGAATGCTTTAGACTATTCCGGTTATCCTGACTGTCGCCCTGATTATATCCAAGCAATGCAAGAAGTTTTTAGACTGGGTACTAGACAAGGGAGAGAGGGAGAAGCGATCGCTATTTTAGCTCCACTTATAGAGATGAAAAAAACTGAGATTATTCAATTGGGGAATAGTTTAGGAGTACCTTGGGAAAAAACTTGGTCATGTTATGCAGGTGGAGAGAAACCTTGTGGGATATGTGATTCTTGTAAGTTGCGGTTGACTGCTTTTCAGGAATTGGGGTTAATAGATCCCCTGATGTAGGAGAGTAGGAGAGGTCGGGAATGACCTCATGTTCCAAGCTCAGAGAATGACCCATCGAATGGGTTAATTCTTGGGAGTGCAACAACAAACAACTACTTTTTGATAATTCATGTAAAATAATGAGGTACAAATCTACTTAAATCTTGAGTCACAATTTCTTTGTCTTCC
>JAKQYE010000441.1 GCA_023356605.1 Trichodesmium sp. MAG_R02
TTACATGGTAGAAGGGACAATTATAGACAAAAAGACGAAAAAGGGAGTTGTCGATCTCCGTGTATTAGTTTATGACGAAGATCCAGGATTGGATGATTTCCTGGGAATTGCTGTTACCAACGAAAATGGTGTATTCCAGCTTAGTTTTGATGCCTCTCAATTTAGATTCTTTAAAGTATTTGATAGAAATCCTGATTTGTATTTTATTGTTAAGGATGCAGGATTAGAATTGCTGAATACAAAAGATAATGTTATTAAGAATGCTTCTGAAAGCACTCCAGCTATTAATCTAGAAGTGGATTTGTCTGAGGATAAATTGCGCGAAGAAGTCGAAGAAGTTGCCGTGGCTGGATGGGTTGGAGGATTTGAGCAATCTAATCCAGCTTTTGCTTATCCAAATCCTGATCTTAGTTCTTTGGATTTTCTAGATAACATGGACAACATTAAATTACTTCAGCGTCAGCAAAAAGTGCTTTGGCCTGAATTTAGCTGGAAAACCGAACCAGATCAAGAGGATGGAAAACGTTGTTATCGGATGTTTGCTCCTGATATTTCTAGATTAGGATATACCAATGAAGGAAGAATTTATTCTATTATATGCCCACAACAAGGATATTCTTCTCCTACACTTGGCTCTTTTAATGTTGAGGTGACGGTGACTGGAAATAGAGGATGGGTTAATGAGGATACTAAGGAGTTGGCTGCAGACATGGGGGTTATTGGCAAAATTTGGTTCGCTCCAAGTGCTAAAGATAATAAGTATCTTAATCTATTCAAACATTATTTTGAAGACAAGAACTTGGATTTCCCATTTAGCAAAGCAAATGCGATTCAAGTAAAAACACATGCACCTAATGATCCAGGCCAATCAAAATTCAAAGTTTCTCAAGGATCAAGCACCAGATTCCCAATTCCAGAATTTGCAAAACACGAAGGGATAGCATGGGCTTTGGGTCATATTGAAGTGCAAATTGGAAAGCTCATAGAAACTGGCCAGGAAGAAGTTGACCGATTTAACCAATTCATCTTGGATATCTTCAATTTAGCATCTGGAAATATGCTTAAAAATGGTAATATGCTTACCTGGAATCTCTGGCTTAATGCGCCTGAATTAGTGGATGTTGATGAATGGCAAGGACATGCAGAGTTATGGCGTAAATCTATCCAAGCTGACCATACTCAGACCCCAGAAGGACCTGGTACTGTCTCTAGATATTATGATGGCGCCCAATTCCACCCTTTAAAAGAGCTATTGGCAGAAGAGCTACCTAAAGTAAAAGCTTTCATTGCGGAATACATAGAAGGTGCTACAAGTTAATAGGTTCACTTATTAAATAAGAAGTCTTGATCTGCATGGCTAATCAAGACTTCTTTGTCCAATACAACTAAAAATTGTGCGGCCATAAGTAATAATCTGAATTTGTCGAATTTATCAAATTTATCGAATTTGTAGGTTGGGTAGAGTTTGTAGGTTGGGTATAACGACAGTGAAACCCGACGATAAGCTGAATTAATCTCTGTTAGGCTTCTTTACCTCCATCGGGTTTTGCTAATGACTAAGAGGGACTAAAGCCTAACTACGAGCTTAATTAATCTATGTTGGGTTTCGTGGCCTCAACCAAACCTAAGACTTGAATTGGGCGATCGCTACTTGGGAAAAATCCTCGAGCAGAAATATCTTGGTAAAGCTTTACACCTAAAACCTAAAACCTAACACCTAACACCTAACACCTAACACTTACCTTTATTTTGGTTTCCTTTAGTTAAAAAAAATCATAGAAAATTTATTTAGTATTTCCTCAGAATTAGTATTAATTTTAGATAGAACTCAGTGGCAAAATACTAATATATTAATGATTAGTTTAGCTTAAAAAAAAAGGTCAATACGATTATATTGGAAAATTTTGACTCATAAAGGAGCTGGTAATTTAACCGAACAAAAAGCAGTAAAGAAAATTCCATAGTATTTTTCTATCTCACTGGTTAAAAAAATATCAGAAGCAATATGTATATTTTGTTTTTAGACAAAAAAAATCGACGATAATTAAACGAGGTAAAAAATATTGTAAACTATCAGAATTAAAAGTAAATGTCGGTAAAACTAAACTATTATTGAACCAAAAAATAACCAAAATCTTAAAGGTAAAAACATATAATTTACTCGTGTATAAAAAACATTAATTACGTCAAAAATTTGTTCTAGATAAATGGTATATTCTCTCCAATTTATCATCTCCTGAAAAGATCAAAAAAATATATAGCCAGAGAATGGGAATTGAAGCAATGTTTAAAAACTATAAAACTAGTGGTGACAATTCTTGTATCAGCTAAGGCTAATGAAATAAGATTAAATAATTTAATTCTATTAATAGCTATTTCGTACACAATTAGTTCTTTTCAAGTCCAAAAAGTTAAAAACAAAGGGGTTCAAGAATATATATTAAGAACTAATAAAAAAGGTAGAAAAGAAAGAAGACACAGTAGTTTATTTGTAGCCCACATTCCGCACTTCAAGTATACTACAAGGGTATTTTTAACGAAGAAGATAGATTACAGCCTCTGTTATTGCTAATAACTATCAATATTTTCTGTAATATGTATTTTTACTTACAAACTTCAGAGTTATTATCAGGTAAGGCTTTTAATAGCATGTCTGATATACTACATTTTGACGTGCGGAATGTAAGTTGTAGGATTATCTATGATTTATTGGGCAATAAATGATGATTTCCATGCTAAGAATTAGTAGAAAATTTAATGAGCCAAAATCGTCATAAATTACTATATTATCAAAGGGGACTCAAAGCGATGAATAAAGTGGTTAATTAGACTGTAATTTTTGATTAACAATAAATTAATTTATGTGAGGAGTTTAATAATATTATATTATAATACAGCTTGAATAATTATTCAACTCAGATGGTGGATAAGAGTAAATTGGCGATCGCTACCTCCCAACCTCAAAATCCCATTCCTTTTTTAATTGAATTATTATTCAATTTATTGTCTCAAATCATTACTATATCTACCATTAAGCTTACTTGTCACCCCGTGAGATTAGCAGACAGAGCTAAAAAATTTAGAGTTAATTCTAGAGCTATATTTTATGCTTTTAAAAGAATGAAAATTACTAGAAAAAAAACAACTTCGTTAATTTTTTTATCAGGTCAAGAGAATAAGCTTTCATAGTAGTTTAGAAATTAGATTTTTAATAATTGATTTTTGCCAAATCACTTAGTGATTATTTTAAGTTTAGCGATCGCCTATGATACATTAT
>JAKQYE010000442.1 GCA_023356605.1 Trichodesmium sp. MAG_R02
ATTCATGCCACTAATTTTTTGTGTTCTATAGAATTAATTTGTTTAATTTGTTGGCTCAAAATAGTAATGATAATTCATGTATCTTTTTGTATTACAGAATGAAGTGCGGAATGTGGGTTATAACTACAATTTCCGGTGAACATACTTAAGACTGTTATGCTTAATACTACCCAAATTTCATGTCTTTTACCCTAATTTTGGCGGAAGTCCTTGACTTTTTTCAACCTCTAAACCTCTCAAGTATAGTATTAATAATAATGTATTTAAAATGAAAGTTAAGCGCTCTTTTTTAATTCTATCAAAAAAAAGAGTGCTTTTATTTTTTTTGCGATCGCTCGATATGGAAAAGCCCTGCATTGGAGGGAGAGGGTAAGGTTAACCATTGTGAAACTGTATCACAGGTCAATTAAGCCTTCAGGAGGATTAATTTCAATTATACTTTGTTCAAAGTTAACTATAGGAACAATTGCCTTGACAAAGGGAATTAGAATATTTTTTGATTTGGGAGATTGAGTTTTTTTTTGATGTCTTATGCGCCGGCTTTTTCGATTTTTTTGTCCTAGGTTATCTTCAACAACTTTAGAAATAGTAGGGGTATCTGTAGATATTTTTTCTATTTCCAATAAGTCATTTCCAGCAAAAATAATACTTATAACCTTGCCAATAACTTTTCGATTTAACTGATTAATAACTGTTAAACCAATTAAGTCTGGTATATAAAATTCATCAACTTCAAGTTGGGGGCGATCGCCTTGTTCAATCAATAACTGACTATTTCGTAATGCTTCAGCTTGTTCACGATTTTCAATTCCTGCTAATTCTATTACATACAACCCCTTACTAGGGAGATAACGACCCCTGAGTAATTCAATAGATCTCGGTTCTATTTGACCAGGTGATAATAACCACCTTTTTCCGGGTTCGGTGAATCTTTCTGGAAAGTCTGAGCTAGGATATACTCGAATGTCTCCTTTCAAACCTTGAGGTGCGACAATTCTACCAATTTCAATCCATTTAGACATTATTCTAAGTCAAAATTCAAAATTAAAAAGTCAAAAGTCATAAGAATTAATTATTTCTATGAGAATTTCATTTATATTATACAGCAGTTTTCTACTTGATAAAGTACACAATATTGATGACTTTAGGGAGTAGGGAATAGATAGAGGTGTTCCATACAACATCGGTTGGTTTTGGATAAAATAGGTCGGATAATAGTAAATAAGGAAAAAATATTTACCTGTTAAGGGTATCACATAAATGTGAAATCTGCTATTATTTACTTTACTCTCAGTTTGGTTAGAGATTTGATCAAGTACTTCCCGCTACTGGTGAGGTATACATTTAGTGGGCAAGATGTCGCCAACACAAGAGTTTTATTATTAACATCTGTACATCTCATCTCCGATTGGATGCTGTAATTATAATAATTATATGGACAAAAATATTATTAGTTAATCTGGGTTTTTAGAAGGTAATGAAAATCATAAAAGGGAATAGAGTTAACGAAGTCAGAAGTGTTTTTTGTCACAGGGATTTGAGAAACTATCCAAAAACATTTCGTCTAAAAAAGGGGGATTTTATAACCAATTATTTTGATCAGATTAGTAAAAGTTTTCCCTTGGGTTTACTTAAGTCAATTTATACTCTAATTTTAACTCTCATACTTTCTCTTAGTGAAAGTGCTGCTCATAGTCAAAATCAAAATTATAATCTTATAAATTACCAAATAAATCATGATTACGAACAAAGAAAATCTTTAATTATTCTGAGTCAAAACCAAGAAGAAATTGAAGAATTTAAACTGATAGAAGAAATTCGCGATCGTGTCCGAGAAGAAGTAGATTATACTTTTAATCATGCTACATCATTACTTAGTGTTTTTCTGATTGTCTTAACTTTTTTCCCGGCTTCGGCAGCAATTTGGATTTGGTTCCTTCAAGCAAAATTGGCTCATAAAATCGAGATTACCAAACAAGAAGTTGATAGTTTTAGATATGATATAATATCTCAAATTAGAGAGATTGCTAGTAATGCTCAAATTATCTTAGATGAACTGAAGGAACAAAGTCACAAAGCTGAGGAAAAAATTGAACAAATTCAGCAGGATACTTTGATTCAATATTCTACTGATAAAGGTGATAACCATGAGCAGTTAATGAAGGCAAATGATTATGCAAAACAAGGGGATAAATTTTTCTTAGCGGGTCGGTTAAAACAAGCAATTAATACTTATAATCAAGCTTTAAAAATTCACCCGGAAATGGCAGATGTTTGGAATAATCGGGGTGTAGTTTTGACAAGATTAAAGATGTTTGATGAGGCAATCTGTTCTTACGATAGAGCTTTACAAATCCGGGCTGATTATGCAGATGCCTGGAATAATCGGGGTGTTTCTTTGATAGAATTGCAGCATTATCAAGAGGCGATTAATTCTTTTGAGCAAGGGATAAAAGTCAAACCTGACTATGCAGATGCTTGGAATAATCGGGGTGTTTGTTTAGCCAAAATTCAAAAATATCAAGAGGCAGTGAAGTCTTATAATCAGGCAATTGCTATTAAAAATGATTATACTGATGCCTGGAATAATCGGGGTGTTTCTTTGATGAAGTTGGGGATTTATGGAGAGGCGATCGCTTGTTTTGATCATGCCATAAAAATTAAACCTGATTTTTTTAGTGCTTGGTATAATCAGGCTCGTTGTTATAGTTTGAAAGGTGAGTTTGAAGTGTCTTTAAAAAGTTTGGAAAAAGCGATTGATTTGAATGGTGGAAACTGTAAAGAAATGATCAAAAATGAACCTGATTTTGAGCATATTCGTGGTCACGAATTATTTCATAAATTGATTGGTTAGTCGAGAATTGAGAGATACAGCAAAATTCTATGGTGTGGGGATCTTGTACGGGATAAATCTACTCCATATTATGTTCAGTAGTATCATTAGTGTATCAAATGAACAGGTGACTTAGATCAATCTTCAGTAGATGCTGTATAATCTGAGTCTCAGACTAGATGGAAGATAGAAGAGTTTCACACCAGAATCAAGCAATTAACAGGGATAAAATTTTCTATTGGGTCGTATTAGTCAAATTTAAGAAAATCATATAGCTTGTGTCATGTTAAGAACCCACATTCCGCACAACATAATTGTATTACAAGAGGTTACAAGAGAATATCTATTTAATTTACGTATAATTACTTATGGTCTTTAGTCACTTCAAGTGAGATCATAAAACTGATAAT
>JAKQYE010000443.1 GCA_023356605.1 Trichodesmium sp. MAG_R02
GATAGTACAAATGGTTATTATATAATGGTATGTAATATTTTCAGGACTTACCTAGGCAAACTGAAAAACCTGGTTTCTCCTAGATATTTATGTGTTAAAAATAATGATTTACTGTGGAAACTTGGTTTCTTTGGGTAAGTCCTGATTTTACAGCAGTTTTCATGTTGGTAGACTACAGTAGGGATGTTGTATGCAAGGTTCCTATAAGGTTTTAGTTATGATGATTTAGTTCATCAATTTGAAAAGCGCTATATAATATTTAATGATATTTTAAAACCAAAAAAATATAACTTTAAAAACTCTAATAACTTAGATTTTAGAGTATCAAAATAGTGGTAGAAATTGCTAGACTATTTCTGGAATAGAATAATCTATAAAATAAGTTAAATGCTGTATAACAGCAGAAATATTTTTACTTTTGATTGTTTGGTTTTATTGAGGATATTTACGAAGAAAAAGAGGCAGCACAGTTATATTTTGCACTGCCTCTTTTTCTTTTTAATTAATCCCCATTAACCCAAGTGGAGGGGTGGCAATAGCCCATTGTACCAACAAGCCTTTACAGCGCCATAAATGTTTCCAACTAATCCGCATTAACCCAAGCGGTGGGGTTGCAGGCTGAGAACAATGCACTTTCAAAGAAAGGAAGGTTTCAGCAATTCTGGGAGGTCTGTATGTGAGGTATTCATCAATACGAAAAAAACCTCTAAATCAATCCTAATAAATTAGAAATCACCAAAAAGCTTTTACTATTTATCTGTTAAGGTTCTTGATACTTTTCCCATCTCTTCCTATATTAACTATAAGTATATAAATTGTCAACCCATAATTAATATATATTTTTTTGTTGAGTATTATAACACGGTATCAGTCCATCTTTTCTATGGAAGGTGGTGGGACTTAGAAACTAGGTTTCTGGTGGAAGGTTTTTTTCTTTTGAGTGTCTTTAAAGACACTATAAGTAGTCTTAATCAGGACTTAGGCAAAGAAACCCGGTTTCTACAGTAAATCATTGTTTTAATACATAAATATCTAGGATAAACTGGGTCTCTCAGTTTGCCTGCCTAAGTCCTGTTAATATCTGAAGTTATAGTTTTTTGAGTTTAGATTGAGACAAATATTTATTGTTATAACTGAGTTTCAGCAGAAAAAGTTTTCTATTCTTATTTGAAGAGGACTTATACAACAAAACCTGGTTTCTACAGTAAATCATTGTTTTTAACACATAAATATCTACCACAAACCGGGTTTCTCAGTTAAAAGTTTTCCATTCTTATTTGAAATGACTATATAAGAAAAAATACCCTATATATAGGAGTATTTCGTAAGTCCTATATATTATATTATGGGGTTCAAAATACATCCCCCTGTCGGTTACTAGAAAAGGCATTTTGTGATTATTACCGAAAAATTCGGTTTAAAGCCTCCCCCATAAACGGGCAACTTTTTAGTTGATTTTTTTTACAGGTCATGTTATTATCCCCCTTGCTTCACGAGAAATATTTTAGTCCCGGGTGGGGAATCCGAGACAAAAAACCGACGTGGAGACAAGTGTAAGGCTACTGCCAAAGTAGCGGCAGCCTGTGAAACCTTAACCCCCATCGGAGCTAGGGCTCGGTTGTTTCCTCCTGGCTTTAGGCCGGGGAGGATGTCAACTAAGAAAATATGCTTTGGTAGTAAGCTCTTGTAGTTCAGCCATATAGCGCTTTTCAAATTCATGAACTATATCACCATAACCAAAACCTTGTAGGGACCTTGTATGCAACGTCCCTACTGTGGTCTACCAAGATGAAAACTGCTGTAAAGACTTGTAAAGAAGAGATAATCAAATGACTAAAATTCAAGATCAGGTAATTTGGCTAACAGGAGCTTCTTCTGGTATTGGAGAGGCTCTGGCCTATCAATTAGCTGCTAAAGGAGGTAAATTAATCTTATCTGCTCGTAGAGAAGCCCAGTTGCAGGAAGTTGCGCAAAAATGCCGGAGACAGGGAGTAACTGAAATTCAAATTTTACCCATTGATTTGACTCAATCTGAAATATTACGGTCAAAAGCAGAACAAGCAGTCAAATTTTATGGCAAAGTTGATATTGTTATCCACGGCAGTGGTATTACTCAAAGAGGAACAGCGGCTCAGACTTTCTTGGGGGTAGAAAGAGAGATTATGGAAGTGAATTTCTTTGGAGCGATCGCCCTGACTAAATTTATCCTACCTCAATGGCAACAAAAACAATCTGGTCATGTGGTTGTCATTAGCAGTATAGTGGGAAAGTTTGGGGCGGCACAACGCTCTGCCTATGCTGCATCAAAACACGCTTTACATGGTTATTTTGACTCTTTACGGGCTGAAGTGGGACAGGATAATATCAAAGTTACTATCATTTGTCCAGGGTACGTTAATACTCCTATTTCTTTGAATGCTTTAACCCCAACAGGGACAAAGTTCAATAAAATGAATATTAATCAAGTAAATGGAATTTCTGCTGAAGTATGTGCAATGAAAATTATTAAGGCTATTGAAAAGAACCAACAAGAAGTTTATATTGGTAAGATGGAAGTTTTGGGTGTTTATCTGAAACGATTTTTCCCTCGCTTATTTGCTCAAATAGTTCCTAAGTTTGTACCAAATTGATATCCTGTTTTCCCTAAGGAATGAAGATTAAATAAGACCTAAAAATGAGCGCATTAATGATAGATTGATTATTCCAGGGTCAAGACTTACCCATAACCACTATATCTAGTGGGGGTTAAGGGCTATTAACCCCTACGGATGGTGTAGATTTTTATATTTTGCGTAAGTCCTGACTATGAAGGTAGTTAGTTGTATGATTGTTTTTGATTTGCAATAGTTTTTATAGGAATAATAGTTTATTTTTTCTTGGCAGAAATTATGTCTATTAAAAAGCCATTGCTGAGGTAGTGGGTTAAGTGTCTCCTATATTTGTGAAGAAAGTTTCGGAGATTTTTGTTTACCTACCCCTACCTGGAATCAGAATTGATTGAGTGGTTGCGATCGCCTTTCTATAGAGAATCATGGAAGTTTTGGGGACAGGGTTTTTAGTAGACGTCTACAAACTTTCCTCTGGCTTAGAGTGTTTATAAGCAAGGTGTTAAAAGCGATAATACTTTAATTATCAGAGTCTACATTTTGTAGATATTTTTAAAATTTGATAGGGCAAAGTATTAACAACAAAATACTTCTAATATGTTTCTAGT
>JAKQYE010000444.1 GCA_023356605.1 Trichodesmium sp. MAG_R02
TCACCCATCCAATTCGAGGTAATTTAATCTGATTAAAACCGACTATAATTGAACCATCCAAAGTGAAACTATCATCCCTACCTTTTTTCTTGAATTTAGGTTGAGCAGACACTTTAGTTAAGCAACGTTTCCAAGCATTGGATAAATGCCTCAAAGCATATTGAGGTGCTGTTTTAGATACTTCGTAGTACCAATAGCTATTAGGTTTAACCATTGATACTAAAAGCTTATGCAGGTCGATAGATGTGGGAAATTTAAGTTTACTTGAAGGATTATTGGAATTATAATTAAGAATATTTCTAGTTAACCATAAGCCCCAATTCCAAGCATGACGTGCGACACCAGCGTGTTTAGCTAGTAAGGTTTTTTGTGAGTTATTTGGGTAGAGTTCTGTTTTAAATCCTAGTAGCATGATTATCAGTGTTTCCGACAACTTGAGCGACTTCCTCAAGTAAACCCAGTAATAGTTTTTTGTGTTTTTTTTGATCTAGAACCATAAAGCCTAGCTGAAAAAACTGTGATTATTTCTAGTACATCTTGAGCTAGTTCTTCTTCAAAACTTGGTTGTTCACCTTTGTTAATAATAACTATCTCTATCCCCTGGAGTTCGCAAAAAGAAAAGACTAATTCAGCACCAAACCTTAACAATCTATCTTTATGGGTTAATACTAATCGCTTAGTTTGCTTTCTTAGATTATAAGAGATAATCATAGATTTTGTCAAGGTGTTATTTACCCTCTCCCTTTTTGTTGGCCTTTTTGTTCCCCTCTTTGCTCTCCTTGTTGTTCCGCATAAGTTATCCGTCCTCTTTCATCTTGCATTGCTATTCCTCGACGCTCAACTATGTCTAACTCTTCTGCTGTCATGTTAATTTTATTAGCAATATTTAAAGCCTTTTCTATTTCCGAAACTTCTCTTAAATTCTCTGGTATCTCATCTAAACGGCTAGCACTTTTGAGAAAATAAATCCACTTATCACTTAAACTATGTAACTCAGACAAATTTTTCTTAAACTTGGGTAATTCTACAAAAAATAGTTGTAATTCTTTTTCCAGAAATTTAATTTTTTTAGTCTCTTGTTGAAAGACAAATTTATTAATTATATCCTCATTATTGTCAAACACAATAAAATCTGTAATTGTTACTGCTATAGCTGGATTCAGCAAGAGAGAATCTTCTCCTGTTTCTAATTGATTTGCATAAGCTTTAGCTAGGTTATAAGCTACTCGTTTATTAAAACCAGCCATTCTAGCAACCTGCATTTCAATCACTACAATAGAACCATCTACTAAAACGGCTTTGATATCTAAATATGTATCTTTTAAACTGAGCAATTGAGCAGGATTAAAAGGATTAGCAATTGTCAAAGACTGAATATTTTTTTTCCCTCCATAAATTATGGCATTGAGAAAGCTAATTAAGATATCTTGACTTTGTTGCGAACCGAAGATTTTTTTAAAAGCATAATCTATCTTAGGACTAACAAATTTCATGATTTTTTTCTCCTAATTAATAATTAAAGTTGTCAAATAGTGATCTATGGATTTTATATTTACTAACATTTTTATGATTCTCGTGTACACCATAATTATAACATTTATAGCTGGAATATGTCACATTTTTTTAGAGACAACTTTAGGATATAATTTCCTACAATATCAATTAGGTAATTAATAATTAATAGTCCACTTTCTCTGGATATATCTACTACTAAATTATCAATTAAAATCATTGATTGTTAATTTGAATATGAAGTATACGTAGATTTACGAATGGTGCAATATATGTCTAGAGTGATAAAGACATCTTCACTTTTATTTGATTAGTTCTTAGATTTTTTGTGATATTATATAAATATTATAAAATAGAACCATTCTTATTATAAATAGGATGGATGGTACTATTAGTAGTAGCAAATAGCTAGTTAAATCTAATGGTGTGTGGGTTCGCCTTATATTTGGGAGGTAAATAATATGGGAAAAAAAGTAATAAATCGAGATGTTTATTATACTCAGAAACAATTACAGGACTTACGCAATTATCATGGGCTATATATAGTGTCTTTGGGTAAGTCCTGATACTAAAATCTCAAGTTATCTGAGTTTAAATTTTGAATGTTTTATATTTTCTTGTGGATGCGATCGCTACGAGAAAAATAGCTGACTCTCAGCAGGAAGTAAGAGGATAAAATTAGTACTTAACAAACATGGATATAATTCCAGATGTTGACGAAATAAAATATTCATATATAATAACAAATAACTAACATATAAAGGATGAAATAATTATGATTGAATGGTTAATTGCTTGGGGAAGTAGTGAAGCGGTTAAATTTATTGCTCAGGAAGTTGTTGGAAAGTTAGGGAAGGGTGCTGCTGAAGATTATGTTAAGGATTTTTTGAAGCAAAACTTCTCTAATGCTGTTGCCAAAATAGTAAATGGAGAACCTTTAAAAAAAGCTACTAAACAAGCAATTAAAGATTTTTTGAATTTGGGATATAAAGAGTTAAAAAATACTGATTTGAGTGAAGGTGAATTAAAGAAATATGATAAATATTTCGATTATTTTATTCAAGAGAGCTCTGTTTTAGAGGTTTTGATTAGTGCCTTTGACTATGAGATAAAAATTTTAGATATTAATAAATTTGCTACTGTCTGGGACCAAATAAATCCGCCTTTACCAGATGATTTTGACTGGGATTTTTTGGCAAAGCAACATCAGAGAAATGTTAAAGAGATTATCCGAAATTTCCCAGAATTACGGCAAATATTAGATTCACAAAATCTGGAGAAGCTGGCAAGTCAAAATTATAAAATTACACCTGAATTTGACCTCAGAAAATATCAAGAAGGAATCCAAGAACAATATGGAAATCTCAAATTAGAAAGTTTAGATACCAGTAGTTATGCTTATAATGAACTGAAATTATGGGGCATGTTTATTCCTCAAAATGTTCGAGAATCTCAAGAATTTAGGCCTCAAGTATATGAAATTCCTAAGGAATATATCCAACAATTAAAAGAGACTGGGCAGTTAGAGGCAGAATTTTCGCCAGAACAATTGGAAGCTGACCGACGCAGATATTTAGAACAGCCGGTTCGCTCGGTTTTAGAACTAATAGAAAATACTAACTATAAATATTTAGTTATTCTGGGAGACCCTGGTTCTGGTAAGTCTACTTTATTACAATATATCGCTTTGGAATGGG
>JAKQYE010000445.1 GCA_023356605.1 Trichodesmium sp. MAG_R02
TAAGCTCAATGTTATATCCATACTTTTTATTAATTACTGTATTATCAAAAATTAAATAAGCTTCTGTATCACCAAACAAATTCTTCTTTAACATTTCGCCATAAATCTTCTGAATTTAAAGCCTAATATCTTAAATAGCGATTTATCGTATCATGGCTAATATTTTCGATCTGGAGAGTGCGGCGTAGCGTTATAGTAAAATTTGTGTGAGATTTAAGTAAATATTGATGAGTTACAACAAAATTAAAATTCATATTTTTGAACTAATATAATTATGTTATTATTATCTAATAATTAAATACTTTTAGCAAATTAATTTAATATTTTGTAACCTAGTTTGAAGATATATTAAAAGTAATATTTATCTGAAAAAAAACTAATTATAGTATGGAGAATTTCATGTCGACAGTACGCTATATATAGCGTACCTGCGTAAGTCCTGTTCATATTTTTGAACTAATATAATCATGTCATTATCATCTAATGATTAAAGATTTTTAGCAAGTTAATTTAATATTTTGTAACCTTGTTTAAAGATATATTAAAAGTAATATCTATCTGAAAAAAGCTAATTATAGTATGGAAAATTTCATGTCGACAGTACGCTATATATAGCGTACCTGCGTAAGTCCTGTAATTTTCTCAGGACTCACGCACCAAGCCCTATATCTAGTAGGGGTTAACTGCCGTTAACCCCTACAGATGGTGTAGATTTTCATTATTAGTGGGTAAGTCCTGGAGATGTCAGATGAGCGATCGCGGTATTGCCATAAACAAAACCTTGTAGGGACACTCCATAGAATGTCCCTACTGTGGTCTACCCAAATATAAAGATGTCTACTCAACTAAAAATGATATTACCTAACTAGACCAGAGTGCCCTTCTATAGAACCCACTGGTTCAAATTTTCCACCCAGATATTTAGCTAAGAACTCCTCAGCGATCGCATAAAAATGTAAACGATTTTCTGGACGTGCAAAACCATGACCTTCATCTTTATATAACACGTATTCTACAGGCTTACCAGCATCTTCCATAGCCTTAACAATTTGTTCGCTTTCTGACTCCTTCACCCGTGGGTCATTTGCTCCTTGACCTATTAACAAAGGTTTCTGAATTTTATCCACAAAAAACAGAGGCGATCGCGACTGTAAAAAATCTGGTTCTGTTTCCAAATTTCCTACACGATAGAAAAACTGTTTCTTCAATGGTTCCCAATAAGGAGGAATAGTTTGGGTCAAAGTAATCAAACTACTAGGTCCGACAATATCCACACCGGCAGCAAAGACTTCCGGGGTAAAAGTCAATCCCACTAACGTTGAATAACCACCATAAGAAGCACCCATAATAGCAATTTTATCTTTGTTTGCGATACCCTTTTCAACTAACCAGTTAACTCCATCAACTAGATCATCGTGCATTTTAGCTCCCCATTCCCGGTTGCCAGCATTCAAAAAATCTTTACCGTAACCAGTTGAACCCCGGAAATTAACTTGTAATACCACATAACCCCGGTTAGCTAACCATTGAGCTTGGGCTCTATAACCCCAAGTATCCCGTGCCCAAGGTCCCCCATGAACTAAAAGCACTGCTGAAGTTGGAGCAGAAACTCCCACAGGTTTAGTCAAGTACCCATGAATAGTTAAACCATCCCTAGCAGCATAGGAAATAGGTTCCATAGGAGCTAACTTTAAACCTTCTAGTTCTGGTTGGTTCGTAAACAAAAACTTTGTAGTTTTTGCAGTGCGATCGTAGGTATAATAATAAATCGGCCCGTCATCGGTGAAATAAGCTACTAACCAGTTTAGATCGTCGAGAGTACGGTCTACGATGCGAAACTCCCCTTTTTTGGCTGCTTTGAGAAATTCAAAATCTGCAACAATACTCTCGTCTAAAATTTGCCATTCTAGTTTGTCTTTGTAGAAACCCACTGCTTCAATAGTACAAGTAGTCGGATGAGTTATGATCCCACTAATATCATATTGGGGGTCTTCAACAACTACCTTTTCTTGGCGAGAAGCTAGGTCTAGAGCAAGTAGACGTTGAGCATTAGCATCATGATTACCTGATATATAGAGAATTTTTCCATCATCAGAGAAAAGAATAGGTCCACCTTCTTCATTGGGTCCCCAGTGGCGCATAGTTTTCCATGATTTTTCTGTAGTTTCCCGGTAAAATAAATCGGAACCTCCATCCTCAGTACTAGCGATCGCTGCCCGGACTTGAAATTGAGCATCAGCAGTCCAACTAATAATATTACCTGGGTTATGGGTATTAAATTCTACTGCACCATTATTAAGGTTGATGAGGTAAACATCGAAACTTTGGGGGTTTTTTAGATTCATTCCCACCAATATTTGGTCGGGACAATTATGATTTAAATCTACTACTTGCGCTTTAACTCCTTGGAATGGGGTCAGGTCGCGTACTATGTTTGATTGAATATTTACTTGGTAGAGATGAAAGTTTTCATCACCATCAGCATCTTGGAGGTATATCAGTTGTTCCTGGTTGTAAGTCCAAAAATAGATACGAATGCCTCGTTTTTTGTCAACGGTAACTTGGCGATCATCTTTTTCGCCAAGAGTTCGTACCCACACTTGCAAAACGTTTTTTTCATCTGGGGCGATGTAGGCAAGATATTTACCATCGGGGGAAAGTTTTGGGTTAGTACGTTCGGGGTTCCCAAATAAAATGTCACGAGGAATAAGAGGTGGGAGTTGGGTTGTAATTTTTTCTGTAGTTGTTGTGGTCATTTTAGTTATCAATTATAGTTGTTTCACACTCTTAATTGAGACAAGTGTTTCTTGCTATGAAAGTATTTCAGGTTAAAAATGTCTCATCTTTATTTAAAATGACTATATCAGTACTTGTTATCAGTATTTCCGACTTAAGCCACAGCCTTGAAATACTGAATCGAATATTTTTTTATCCCCTTAAAATGGGAGGTTCGAGACCTGATTTTTTTGTTATTTTTGTAATTAAAGCTCGTAGTAGGGCAAGAGCCCTAAGTTATAGATAGGGCTACGGCCCTACTAAAAAAAACTTTTTGATTACTTACTATTTTGGACTTTGGACAAAAAAAGTAGTTAGCGTAAATATTACGCTAACTAATTGGGTTAGGGTTTAGAAACAGAATTCATACTGGAATTATCTTCGTTTCTCACATTATTTATCATCCTGA
>JAKQYE010000446.1 GCA_023356605.1 Trichodesmium sp. MAG_R02
AGGCTAACCTCATAAATGAACTTGAAAATATTGACTATATAACTGACATCTAGGGTAATATTTATTACCCCGCCATTTCACTAAACCCAAACTATCTAACTTAAAACCTAATATCCCTGTTAAATGTTCCCTCGAATTTTCAGAAATTATATTTCTCATTGCTGCAACTAATTCTGGATATTCTTCTAAATTCCACAAATGTCGTCGCAAATGGTCGCTATAAATTCCCGTTTCACTCATAACATTTGCCGGTAAATCTTCGAGAGTCAAATCTTGTTTAGAAATGTGATATAATGCCACCCTAACTAAATAAGGATGTCCACCAACAATTGCCATTAATTTCTCTACTTCTTGCTCTGACCAATTCAAATTATGTCGGGATGCTAAATCCTTAACTTGGTGGGGATTGAATTCTGGCAAATCTATAGGTAACCCCACATTAAAAGGAGATTGATTAATATTCATGGGAATATAAACCTCTGTAGAATGTACTACTAATAACCGTAACTTTTTCCAAATAGCACGTCGCTTTGATTCTTCATGCCAAGCTCGTAATAATCCTAAAAAATCTTCAGCAATATCAGGGTATTGAAAAATTCGGTCAATTTCATCTAAACCCAAGACTAAAGGATGATCTATTTGTGATAATAAATATTTCTCAAAATAATCCTTACAATTAACTTTACTGCCAAAAATATCATCCCAATAATTATCTAATTGATTTGGCAAACTTAACTCTCGTCCCACATAAGCACAAAACCATTTTAAGAATTTTTCGAGATTACTAAAAACTTCTTTATCTACTAACTGAAAACTCAAAGGTACTGTCCGATATCCTTGGAGTGTAGCATGATTTAAAATTCTTGCCATTAAAGAAGTTTTTCCCATCTGTCGAGGTGCTTTAATTCTAATCAAGCCACTCGGTTGTAAAAGAGTTTGATAACAACGTTCTTCTATGGGAGGACGCTCAATATAAAAAGTAGATGCTACATCAATTTGTCCCCCTGGTATTTCTGGTTCTGCAGAGGGTAAAGGTGGGGGGTTCCCAGAGGTGACACTACTAATTTCTTCGGTTAGATAAATTTCTTCTTGCTTCTCTACTTCCGGGGCTATATTACCTGGTGGAGCAGCTAGAAGAGTCAAAACTTCCCTGAGAATAATAATTGTATCTTCCGGCGATCGCCACTCCCGTTGTTGAATGCGATAGAGATAACCACGTAAGTCATGGTTGAGAGCCGTACTGAGAGAAAAACCTACCCGAATTGGCAAAATTACAGGTTTAGGGTCTGGTCGGGAAAATTGTAATTCTCTGGCAAGTTGCACCTGATAGGTGAGCAACTCACTTTGTGCTGACTGGGGAGGCAAAAATAATAACAAATAGTCACAGCGTTTCAATTCTTGATGAATTCGACGAAACCAATTTTCTCCCAGACGAATATGATCTGCTGCCATAAATACTTGATGGCCAGCAGCAGTGAGAGCTGTTTCAAACTGTCGTGCCAATTCTTGATCCGGGTCTTGACTGTTATAACTGATGAAAATTTGGCAACTATTTTGAGCAACTATTTTTTCGTCATTTAACAGTGGTAGTAGTTGTGCTATGGGTTCTGACTCCGTTTGAGATGAGCTTTGTTTTCCAGAGCGGTAGTCAGTTTCATCCAATGTTAGACCAAAAGCAGCAAAAAGTTGTTGAATTTTGCTAAGGTCTGCACCTACTCGTCCTTGTCTAATTTTACTGATAGTGTCTGAACCAACTCCAGACTCTGCTTCAATTTCTGCCAGAGTACCTCTGAGGTTGTATTGCTGTTTCCATTCTTCAATAGCCTCATTTAATTTTTTCAGTCCGGAAGTTGTGATAATTCGTCCGCGATCGCGTTTTGATTTTTTTTCCATTGTTTATAGATGATTTTACTATGATTCTAGTTATTGAATATTTTTCGGGCAATTTTGCTCAACTTATCAATCAAATTTCACAAAAATTTTGATCAACTAAAGCCAATTTTCTGACGTTGATTAGATAATTCTATAAAGCTAACTCTTTATTCAAATTTGCCTGTTCAGTCCATGGCAAAGCAGACTCTTTTTCCTATAGAAAATCATTCACTGGAGTTTCATCCTCTATGATTAAATAACTAATATTGGAGGCAGTTACTTATTCTATTTCTACTCCCACATTCGCCACCAACAAAAACTGACTACTACCATTTACACCAAACCATGAATCATATAAACTATTTGTCAGCAAAGGTTGTTGTTTTTCCCATTTAAAATTATCCACTGGAGTTTCATCCTCTATGATGAAATGGCTAATCTTGGGAGCCATGACTTCTTCTCTTTCATTTGTTTGAGTTTTATCGTCCATATTTTGTTAAGAATTTATTCTCTAATAAGAGGTTAATTGGGGGTAATAAATCTCAGGTTATGTAAGTTTTTTTTATGTTCACCTTAATCTTTAACCCCATCTATTGTATTATATACTAAAGTTGGATGATTAGAAGTCAGAAAAAAATAAGAATAATGAAAAAAATCAACCTTAAATTCAGTTCATTTAAAAGTTTTTGGGTAGTGGCAAAGTCTTACTGGTGGGAATCAGAAGAAAAATGGAAAGCCATTGGTTTACTGTTATTTCTCATCTTTTTATTAATTTTCCATGCCCAAATGAATGTTCTACAAAATTCACAAAGAGGAGAATTTATCTCGGCATTGGCGACTCAAGATGCAGAAAGATTTTGGCGCGCTGTACTGATGTATCTTGGAGCTGTTGTGATATATATGTTAATTCTAGCTTATAGTCACTATTTAGAGGATAAAGTTCGTTGGTTTTGGAGAGGCTGGCTAACGAATTATTATCTACAAAAATATATGAAAAATCAAAAGTTTTATGACCTAGGTTCTTGGACAGGAAAAATTGATAATCCGGATCAGCGTATTTCTGAAGATATTGAAAATTTTTGTCACATGGCTTTGGTTTTGTTTATGCACTTTACCAGAGCTTTTTTTAATATCTTTGCTTTAGACATCTCCAAAATAGAAAATAAGATAAGATTGTAATGTTCATTTATAATTTTATTTAGGTGGCTATACCAATGAATAAAACTTTAGAGTACATTCATAATTATCCGAAAGAAACAAAAAGAATTATAGGGATTACTTATGAACAGCTAACACAATTAATAGA
>JAKQYE010000447.1 GCA_023356605.1 Trichodesmium sp. MAG_R02
GGGTGATACTCGCTTATTAACCTATTGATTTGTGATGACTTCCTACCCCATACTATGAGTCTAAATACTTGCTCAAGTTTTACCATCTTTGCATACTACATTTTGTCGTACGGAATGTGGGTTTAAGTAAATATTGACAAGTTACAATATAATTAAAATTCGTGTTTTTTTTGCAACTAAGATAATCATGTCATTATTGTCTAATTATTAAAGATTTTTAGCAAATCAATTTAAAAATTTGTAATCGATCTTTTTAGACATGTTGTTTTTTTATTCTTGCTAGATAATATATCTTAAAAGTAATATCTATCCGAAAAAAAAACTAATTATAGTGTTGACAATTCAATATAATAGTAGGCTATATATAGCTTACCTGCATAAGTCCTGATTATTACTAGGGCAGAAAAACATTTTGATTCGGAGAAATAGAAAGTGATAGATAGATGGACAAAAATGTTGATTCTATTTCCTACATAGTAATGCTATATCCGGTTTTTTGTGTTCTATAGAATTAATTTGTTTAATTTGTTGGCTCAAAATAGTAATGATAATTCATGTATCTTTTTGTACTACATGCCGGAAGTGGGGAATGTGGGATGTAATAGCTTGATCTGACTTGGAATTTAAAGCCGGCTCTTGAAGATATAGTCATTTCAAATTATATTGGAAAACTTTTTCTGCTGAAACGCGAGTTATAGCAAGACATATTTGTCTCAATCTAAATTAAAATAACTATAAGTTACAGACTGCACTGATTGGTACATCGGTAAAACACCGAAGCTAGCTCCAAAGCTTAAAGTAAGTTTGGGAAAGTTTGGGAAAGTTGAGTAGAACGAATACAGAAATATTAACAGGACTTACGTATTGCTTCTATATATGGTGTATTTTTGATAATCGGAAATAATTAATTATCAAAAATACACTATGCATAGCGGTACTAAGTAATTCCTAATTCATTCTAGTATTTGTAAACCAAATTACTTGCTTTTACGCTTCTTTGGAAAAGAAAATACTCCAAAAAGAGCACTAACAAAGAGTCCGAATGTTATGTTAGGCTCTGGTACCGAAACGGAAGAAATAACCTTAACGTTATCAACTAAAAGTCCAGAGTAACCTGCATCTGTAGTTGCATTTGCAACCCCAAAACCTAGAGTATAATCTCCAGTCTCAAGAATTTCATACTCAAAACTTTCATATCCCGTTTCACGATAGAAGCGAGTATTAGAATTAACAAAATTGGAGAAAGTATCGCCTAATAAATGTAAAAAAGGATGATCTAATACGTCACTGGCAAAAGATACAAAAGAAAAGTCATTTTTTGCATTATTACGTGTAGATTCATTTGTCAAAAAATTAAAATCAAATGAGATAATGTCTCCTGCATTTGCTGTAAAAGTTTGCTTCATAGCAGAACCACCAAAAGTATAACTCTCTGACAAATTGTTTAGACTTTCAGAAGTTGACCCCAAGAATTGTTCAATTTCATTAGCATCGGCAGTACCTAGAAATTCATCATTAACCATTAATGCTTGAGTATTACCCTCTGATGGTACTGTACGAAAACTGCTATTTGGTATACCCACAGCTCCTATTGTATTCCAACCAGTTAGAGCTTCCTTAAAGTTACCATTTCCTGTTTCAAAACTACCATTCTGAATATCATCTGTAGGGTTAGGTTTCAAGGAACCAACAAACTCACCACCAAAGTTTTCTATAAATTCTCTGTGTTCTGTAATTCCAGTAAACCAAGAGATGTCACCAAATTGACTAGTTCTAGTGGAACCAGCAGAAAGAACTCCTGCAATTAATAACTCGTCATCTATTTTTATCAGAAGCGGACCTCCACTATCACCAGGAGCGGTAGTTCCCTCATTATATAGGGGAGTGGTCTCACTATAAGTATTGGTTAAAGTGTTACTATCATTAGTTCCATCATCAAAGTCAAGGTTGAGAATGTTAGATTGAAAGACAGCATCAAAATATGAATCAACATAACCAACCAGATCGATAACATTTTCAGCACCCCAACGCAGTTTATCTCTAGTCTGGTTATGGCCGGTACTACCTAAACCATTATAACCAAAACCAACTATAGATGCATCACTTCCTGTTAGGTTTTCAGGGTTAGAACCCAATAATTTTAAAGGAGTAATTGATGTTGGAGCAGCCTCAGCAAGTTCAAGTATGGCAATATCCGTACCGTCAAATAATTTACTCTTATCAAAAGTTTCATCTCCATCCAAGACTAAAATTTGACTGACTGAAATATTTGCCAAGGTATTGTTGTTTTCATCGCTAAATTTAACACTTACACCTTTAGGATTAGTAGAACTAAAACAATGTTGCGCAGTAAGTACATAATTATCTGCAATTAGTGAGCCACTACAGATACTCGAACCAGTAACTACTTCAGTTACAGCCGAAAAAGAGGCTCCTAGGGACTTAGCAGTGCTAGCTCTTGCTATATCATTTATTACTATACCTTTTACGGGTGATTGAAGACCTTGACTTGCTATCAGACCAAGTATACAATGCAGAACTATTGGGCTAATCTGAATATTTTTGAAAGATTTAGGTATGAAAGAGTTAAATATTTTTTGTTGCTTTAAATTGTCGAGGTATATGTCCATTGTCTAATTCCTTTATTTTTTTCAGTTTTTATTTAAGGGGAATAACACTAGATTTGTTCGATTCTATATATAGCAATCCTATGAGTGTTCGTGGCAAAAATCCTACTGCTTTTTATGAAATAGGGAACACCGAAAAGAGAATAGGTAAGAGTTTTAAAAGTTTTATTTACTTTTTGATTTGTCGCAACCTATTTATGACTGCTATATAAAAGATATCAAATATAATAAAATATCTAATCTCAATGATTTGTAGTTTAACAATTTTAATTACGGCAATACTACTTAAGTAATATAAATCATTAGTGGGACTTACACAACTTAACTGGTCAAATTAGCCTATAATGCTTGGTCTACAATAATTTTACGTTGAAGCGATCGCTCTTCTATGAAAGAAACGACCCCTACTGCAATGCCCCCTTGCTTTGAAAGGTGGTGTAAGCAGTTTGAT
>JAKQYE010000448.1 GCA_023356605.1 Trichodesmium sp. MAG_R02
ACAGAGAAATTTCATGAGGAAAAGCTTAAGGGTAATAGTACTAAACGAAGACACTGATAGTGAAACGTTATACCACATTTATCATTCCTTAAACGATAAGTTATAGAATAAAATAGGAAGATAAAAAGAAAGCTACGCTATAACTATAAAAAAGCCTCATCCCAGAAAGTGCATCTAAAATAAAATTATGACTATGAGGTAAATACTATGTCTAATTATTTAGACTTTGAAATATTTGATTCAATAGATCCAGATGTGCATCTAACGATAGACAACGAAAATCAAACAATACTTTTAGACTATGATAGATTTGACACTTTAAAATTCTTCACATTAGTAAGTAAAGTATCAAAATATTGTAGGAATTGTGCCAACAATATTTACAATTATCCAATCAGAAAAATAACAACAAAATTCAGAGGAAATACAATGACATTTGACATTCACATCAAATCAAAAGACATACATGATTACTACTTAGTATTCGACGAAGTATTTAGTAGCAAAGGTTCTTCGTCAGTATGGGAAGTATTGTCAGGATATCCAGTAATAGCCTCTCCTAATTCACTATCGGCAAGCAATATAAGCAAATTAACAAGAAGAAGTGAAGATAACAATAAACTACCAATAGGAGAATATTTTTCACAAAGTAGTTTAAAGACGCTATATAACTGTCTTGATAAGGACGAAAAAGTAGAAGATTACGAAATAAAAGGATATCTAACATGTGAAATGATGGATGTCACCTTTCCCAAACAAGAGATGAAACGGTATGAATTAGGAATAGATGCTAGATATGTAATCATTTCTGATAAACCATGTGTACTCTGCAATTACAAGTTAAAGTAGAGTCCATCATAAAATCTAAAAGAAAATAACAAAAAAACAAAGCAATGGCAAACTCTTACACCTTTTATTACAGCCGAAGAACTGGTGAAAAATTTAATGATTTAGTCAGTCCAAATATAGATTGTATAATTAGTATAGAAGGAGACAGGCTATCTCAAGAAAAAATCGAGTCTTATGTAAAGAAATATCCAACATTAGAATACCATATTAGGAATGACTTAGGAAATGCTTTACAAGAAGAAGAATCTCAGAGAAAATAAATTCAATAACAAATGAATAATTTTTTTAACTACCAAGGTTTTCAAGTTACTGTGCAAACAATTAATTTTGAACCTTGGTTTCTTGCTAAAGACATTGCTAATATTTTGATGCTTAAGAATCCATCTATGATGATTCGGCATGCAAAAATTTCTAAATATTTTGTCAGGAAAATAGCTACAAATACTCTTGGAGGAAAACAAAAAATGCTATATATAAATAGAAAAGCTCTTGAAGGTATTCTAGACCATTCTAAAAGAGATAAAGCTTCTCATCTTAGACATTGGATTCAAAACAATTAAAACAATTTAAATAATTTAAGTAAAAGCGAAGTATATAGAAAGACTTCGCTTAGATGACTGAATAATTTAAGTTCTTTAAGTAAAAGCGAAGTTAATGGGCTAACTTCACTTAGACCAAGATGGCTGACAAATCAACATCTACTTAATTATAACAAAATAATATTTATAAAAATATGTGGAAAAAAAATGGAACAAAATATATTAATAAATTTTGAAGAAAAAAGATTAAGGATAAAAATAGTAGACGATGTAATATGGTTTATGGTCAATGATATTGCTCATATATTAGGAATTCAAAAGGCTTCAAGAATGGCAATAAATGTTGAATATCAACAGCGATCGCTATTTAAAACACACACAAATGGCGGTAGACAAAAGATGTTATATATAACAGAATTTGGTGTATATTCAATATTTAAAAGGTCAAAAAAACCAATTTCTCATAAAGTTTTTCTTTGGTTTGCTAAAGAAATAATTCCTAAACTAGCATTAGAACAATATAATATCCCTTTTCCTGAACATGAAAAATACAAAGAGAGAGTAGAGAAAGGTATCTTGAAATATTATAAAGAACTTGAATTCACTAGAGCTTTCCATAGAAACAGATAAATCTTAAAGAAAGCTTGAAACACAAATATAAAGAACAGCTTCGCCGGGACTATAAAAAATAGTCCTAAAACTTATGGAAACAAATCAAACATTCCATTTTCAAGGGAAAGAAATCCAAATCAAGGTTATTGATAATGAACCTTGGTTCTTAACATCAGATATAGCTAAAGCACTAAGTGTTAAGAATGTATCTGATATGGTCAAAAACGCCAATATCAAAGAAAATGAAAAAAATATTTTCCCTAATAAAACAAGAAGAGGTGAGCAAAAACAAATTTTTATTACCAGATTAGGTTTGAAAAAACTACTAGCCAATAGCAAAAAACCTAACGCAGCACAACTATCTGAATCTCTAGGTTTAGAAATGTGTATTTATACCAAAGTTGAAGCTTCTCATATAGGAAATATTAGAAAAGCCTTTAAAGATGTTTTATCTATAGATGAATATGCTGTGGGAAAATATAACGTTGACTTATATTTTCCATCTTTTAATTTGGTAATTGAATGTGACCAAAATAATCACAATCACTACAACAAACAAGCTGAAGATGAAAGGGAAAACTACATAAAAAGATAAACTAGGGTGTACTTTTATTAGATTTAACCCTGATAAACCATGATTTATGATTGGAGACGTCATATACAAAATATCTAAATTTCTACAAAAGCACAAATCTTAAACGGCTCCGCCAAAACAATAAAATTATAAACCTAACACTATGGATACAAACCAAATCTTTCGTTTTAAAGGAAAAGAAATCCAAATCAAGGTTGTTAATAATGAACCTTGGTTCTTAGCAGCAGATATCGCTAAAGCGTTAGCTGTTAAAGATACTTCTCGGATGATAGATAACGCCAGTATCAAAGAAAAACATGTTCGTACTATTTTAAATATTACGAGCGATGTTCACCGTGAAATGCTATTTGTAGATGAAGCAGGGATGTATAAAATCCTTATGAAGTCAAGAAAAGCTGTAGCTGAGGAATTCCAAGATTGGGTATCTGAGCAAGTTTTACCTTCCATAAGAAAAACTGG
>JAKQYE010000449.1 GCA_023356605.1 Trichodesmium sp. MAG_R02
ATTGTAGAACGTCCCACTTTATAGATTCTGGCGGCCGATAAAATACTTCCTCCATTTTCAATATAATCAATGACTCTTGTTCGTAAATCCTTACTGTAAGACATTCTTTAAATGGTTTATTATAGTTAATATTTTACGTTCTATATTGTACCACTCTTATTCAGAATAACTATACCTCGTTTTCCCTCTTGCTCACCATAAACTTTTTTCCCTTTTTTTGACCAGGTATAAATACAGTCTTGATTATATTCAAATCCTGATTTATAAATAAATACAAGGCTTTTACTTCCAAATTTTTTGATAAAATTTCGAGGGAAAGCTGATAATATTTTATCCTTTCTTCTCTATTTATTTCTCTATAACGAAGTTTTTTTTCTAGTAGTTTTCATTCTTTTTAAAGCATAAAATATAGCTGTTGGGTTAACTCCAATTTTTTTAGCTCTGTCTGACAATGATCGACTCTGGATTTTGTTTTACATCTTTTTCCAATTCTTTTAAATCTAATTTTCTTCGACGACTTTTTACCTTACTTGCTTCCAATTTTGCGCGAGATAACCATCTATATATCGAAACTCTTCCTATCCCAAATGTATGAGCTGCTTCGGTAATCGTACCGCCATTTTATACAAAATTTATTACTTTTTGTATTAAGTCTAAACTGTAAGGCATAGTTCAAAATAGTTTCTAGTTGACTTATAGTCATTTAAAATAAGAATGGAACACTTTTTCTGCTAAAACTTAGTTATAGCAAGAAATATTTGTCTCAACCTAAATCAAAATAACTATAATTTTATTATACTCAAATTTTGTTTCAATCTTAATTAAAATGACTATATAGTTATTTCAAATAAGAATGGAAAACTTTTTATGCAGAAGATGAGTTATATAGTTATTCCGAATAAGAGTGGGATACTTTTTCAGCTAAAACCTTTTCACAGCAAAAAGATTTTGTCTCAATCTAAATCAGAATGACTATAGCAAGAAATGCTTGTCTCAATCTAAATTAAAATGACTATAAATCAAACTTTTAAAACTCTTACCTATTCTCTGTTCCCTTTTCCCTGTTCCCTAAAAAGCAGTAGGATTTTTGCCACGAACACCCGTAGGATTGCTATATGAAACATTAGCTATGATACAGTTAACCTTGAAAAATTATTACAAATATGACATCTGAATCTTACATTTTTTTAGCTGGTGCCAGTAGAGGCATAGGACGAGAAATTGCTAAATATTTAATAGCTGAAAATTATCAAGTTATGGCATTATTGCCTTCATTCGATGCGAAACCTGAATTGGAGGCAATGGGCATTAAAGTTGTCATAGGTGATGCTTTAGATATAGGGTCTGTAGAAACTGTAATGCTAGGTGAGGAAAATATAGCCACAGTCATCAGCACTATTGGTGGTTTACCGAAAGATGTTGAAAAGGCAGATTATTTGGGTAATAAAAATCTGACTGACATTGCTCTCAAAGCTAAGGTACAACAGTTCATTCTCATTTCTTCTATCGGCACTGGTGAAAGCGCAGTTGCTTTACCTCCTCAAGCACAAGAAACTCTAGGCCCAGTTTTGCTAGAGAAGGAAAAAGCCGAGCAACATTTGATTAACAGTGGACTAACTTATACTATTATTCGTCCCGGTGGCTTAAAGTCGGAACCAGCTACCGGCAATGGCGTTTTGACTCAAGACTTTAAAATTGTAGGAAGCATTCATCGAGAAGATGTAGCTCAGTTGACTTGTATAGTTATTTTAATTTAGCTTGAGACAATTGTTTCTTGCTATAACTCGCGTTTGGTGCAGAAAAAGTTTTCCAATATAACAGGACTTACGCAGTACCGCTATATATGGTGTAAAAATTATTATTTTCAAGATATTGCCACTATACATAGTGCCGTTGCGTAAGTCCTATATAATTTGAAATGACTATAAATGTTTAACTTCTAAAGCTGCTAAGAATCAGATTCTATCAGCTGTTGATCGCAATATGATTTATAATCAGTTAGAGTATGAAGAATTTTGTTTGTATAGCAGTCGAAGCATAGGTTAAGACATCTATCTCGGTTGTATGAGCCAATCCGGAATAGAGAAAGCGTCCTAAGCTTTTGTTCGATTGCTATAACAACTCTAATTATATAGAATCCAAGTAATATCTTAAGGACTTACGCAAAACCAACACATCTAGTAGGGTTTAATGGGCATTAAACCCTACAGATAAAGTATTATCTACAAGTTTGCCTAAGTCCTGATGAATTTGATATGGGTGCGTAAGTCCTAATATTTAGGACTTTAGCCCTTACGTATGTAAAAAAAAGTGAGAGCTTTTGCTTATCTTTTGTCAAAATGTAAGGATTTTGAGCAAACAAGAGCAGAAAAATTAAGGGACAATTTTCCGACTATATCCTTTGTAACTCCTGACTTCCGACTTCTGACTCTTACAGGACTTACGCAACGGCACTAATTGTAGTGGCAATCTCTTGAGAAAGACGAATTTATACACCATATATAGCGGTACTGCGTAAGCCCTGTCTTAGCCTCACTTATAAAACTTATGATAAAGTACATGGAGTGATTTTGCTCTCTCGCCTGTCCTTCATGGGCTGTAAATGAAAGTTTCACTCCTCATATAGCTCCTGATGTTAAGTGTATGTTTTTAGTATTAATTACAGGACTTACGCAAAAGTACTAATTGTAGTATGAAGATCTGAATAATTACCAAAAACACGCCATATATAGCGGTACTGCATAAGTGCTGAATTCTTCTGATTAGCAGTCTTTCAGCCTCCCACCGTCTAATTGTTTTGATTGAAACTCCTGGCAGTGGAACTGCTTCAGATATAGTTAATTATACCAATTTTCTTAATTACGGCAACACATCATATCCCAAGATTATAGATTAATTAAGATAAGTAGTGTAGCTTGAGTTTATGAAGTTGGTATTAGTTAGACATAAATCTAACATATAGCAATCCTATTTTATTCGTGGCAAAAATTCCACTGCTTTTTAGGGAACAGGAAACAGGGAATAGAGAATAGGTACGAGTGTTAAAA
>JAKQYE010000045.1 GCA_023356605.1 Trichodesmium sp. MAG_R02
GACGTTGCCCAGACTCAATATGCCACTGCTGCAACTCCCTCGCCTTTTTCTGAGGTAAAGTTTCCACCGTCGCCTCAATAAACTTCCCATCACACCAGTCTAAATAAAACTCATGTAAGCGCTCAAACAAAACCACCAACTCTGCTTTACTTTTCACCAACAAAGCCATCAAATACTCCACAACTTCCACGGTTAAATACCCATAACCAAACAGATCGTAAACCTGCCATTCTAACTCCTTATCAGACACAGAATAATTAACCTTGCGTCGTTTCTCAGTTTTCTCCGTAAAATCTTTCAGACTTTCTGCCATCCGTTTTGCACAGAGAAACTCACCAAAACTCTTATGAAAAAACTCCACCGAATTTTCTGCCCCCGTTGCCGACTTCAAATAAAAAGCAGCCAAACCATTTTTCAACCCATCCTCCCGGTTATCTTGCCTAGCATTTTCAATTAACCGCTTTAACTCCTTATCTCCCTGTTTCACCAGCCGCTCCTCGATCATTTTTATTGCAGCATATTCCCCACCAGACTGCACTACACACAACCCCGCCTCTGTCAATAAAACCTCCAGTTCTTCTGGCTCCAACTTCGTAATTTCAGGATTAATATTTTTACCCTCTTCTACTCGCTGTTTTTCCAGTACCCACTCTAACGCCTGATCATAAATCAAAACTTTTGTCTCACCAACATCAGTATTAGCAAACATCTCTACCTGTAACCTCCCATCCCTGTGCATTGAAGCCAGCAAATACAACAAAAGAGGTTCCCGCGCCAACTCCTTAACTTGCTCCGGACATTGTGCACTGCGTAAAAACTCCCCAAACTTTTCTGTTTCCTCATCCCCCACCACCGTCCGCCACTTCTCAAACCACTGTCCCTGGATATCATCATCCATCGGCAAAATACTCACTCGCTCCAAATTAGGAGGCATCAACCTTTCAATACCATAAAGCGCCAAAGGTCTACCCGTGATCAAAACCCGATGACCGCGCTCCTTATTTTCCGCTGCCTGTTTCTGAAACTGTGCTACCTGATCTAAAAATACCTTCAACTCACTGCTTGCCCCCCGCTCCAACAACAACTCATCAAACCCATCCAGCAAAAACAGAAACCGAGTATTCCGGTCTGTCAACCAACCCCTATCAATTTTCACAAAATCCCAATTCACAGCATTAGCCAGAGTCTCATCAATATTTGCTGCAAAATTTCTCACATCTCGCAACCGAATCAAAATAGGGGTATAGATAGGATGTAGTTCCCGCCGCACCCAGTCAGCAAACATCCGGCAAAATACACTTTTTCCTCTTCCAGGCCCCCCTTGAATAAATAAAACCTGTTTATCTTTTTCCTCTTTATTTTTCCGCGAATTTTCATCAAAGTTTTCATCAAAGTGTTGACGTAACAAAATTGTTTTTGCCCACTTTTCAATATTCTGAGATTCAGCATTTTTATTAACCTCTCCATCAGACTTCACAGACTTGACTTCAAGTGGTACATAAACATCCTGAAAAGAGAAACTTTCATCAAATACTTTTTCCCCTGGCAGAAGAGCAACTTTATTTTTTAAATACTCATCAACACTCCCATAAACCTCCAAATCTTGCTGCCTACTATACCCAGAAATTCCCGCTAATTTTTTAGCATCATCCTTCACCTCTGACACCGCTTGTTTCATATAACGATGGGTATTGCGAGAAATTCTTTCAGTCACTATTTTCGCCGTTTTTTCATCCAAACCAGACTCTTTTAGACGTACCAACAAAATATTATCAAACTTTTCTCTCAACGGTGAATCATAAAAACAAATCAAAGTATCCTGAGCATCTCGGTCATTAAAATCAAAATCTTTATCCAACTTCTTAATCTCTTTTTGTACATCCTCCGAAGCCTCAGTTTCTGTCAACTGCTCCTTAATTTCTGGATACTCTATAAAAAAATGTCGAAAACTTTCTAAAAAAGCCACCTGAGCCACCAACTGCACCTCATCTTTCAAAGTAGGCTCCCGACGACTTTGTTTAACAATATAAGAAATAATTCCAGTTGCAATAGGCAAAAAAGGTAGACCAGCTCCAACAACACTTCCCAATGGAGAACTTAGTACATCCAACACAGAATCAATCTTTTCAATAAAAGGCTTTAATTCCTGAGTATCCTTACCTTCTTTTAGTTTATTAGCTACTTCAAAAACCGCCTTAGCAGACTCAACCCCACCCTTAACAGTTTCCGATAAATTTAATTCTATATCTCTATTGAGAAATCCCCAAATATTCCGCAAAAGTTTACCAGCCATAATGACCAAAAATATTAATATTACTTAGACCAATTATAGCATCCTCAAATTCATAACACTTTTGTCCAGAAACGACCTCATGCCACACAAAAAAATCTAGGGGCCTTACACACAAAGTCCCTACAAAAAGACAAAACGGCCTTCAATTTTTATCCCGAGGCGATCGCCAAATTTTAGAATCAAACCCCCATCAACCCCAGCATCAAAATCTTACTCAAAAATAAAACCCCATCTCCCCATCTGCCTTCGAGCTCAACCTTAGAACTTCCTTCCAGAGACAGCCTAGGGAAAAAGGGATTAACTTTTACAGCAGTTTTCATGTTGGTAAACCACAGTAAGGACGTTGCATGCAACGTCCCTACAAGGTTTTGGTTATGATGATGTAGTTCATCAATTTGAAAACCGCTATAACTTACCCGTAGGGCCATAGGAGCAGGGAAAATTACATCATTCCCATACCAGGCATACCCATGCCGCCCATGCCGCCCATGCCGCCCATGCCGCCCATGCCGCCCATGCCGCCATCCATATCAGGGCCAGCAGCTTTCTTCTCAGGCTTCTCAACAACCACAGCCTCAGTAGTTAATACCATACCAGCAATAGAACCCGCATTTTGCAACGCAGAACGGATCACCATAGCCGGGTCAACGATACCAGCAGTAATCATATCCTCGTATTCGCAAGTTATAACATTGTAACCAACACTAAATTCAGCAGAACGCACCTTCTCAACAACCACCGAACCCTCTACACCAGAATTATTAGCAATTTGATTCAAAGGCTCTTCTAAAGCACGCTTCACAATATTAGCACCAATTTTCTCCTCTTCATTTAAGTCAGCCTTGCTCTCATCCACCTTATTAGACAAGTGAATTAAAGTAGTACCGCCACCAGGCACAATACCCTCTTCTACAGCAGCCTTTGTAGCATTCAAAGCATCCTCAATACGTAACTTCCGGTCTTTGAGTTCAGTTTCTGTAGCAGCACCAACTTTAATGACTGCTACCCCACCAGCCAACTTAGCAATGCGCTCCTGTAATTTTTCCTTATCATAATCAGAGTCGCTTTCATCAAGCTGTTTACGAATTTGACCGATACGCTTTTTCACCTCTTCTGCCGTTTCCCCACCAGCAACAATAGTAGTGTTGTCCTTGTTAATAGAAATTTTGCGAGCAACACCCATCATATCTAGGTCTGCCATCTCTAGACTCAGACCAACCTCCTCCGATATGAGTTGACCACCGGTCAGAATAGCAATATCTTGGAGCATTGCTTTACGGCGATCGCCAAAACCAGGAGCTTTCACCGCAGCAACATTCAGTACACCCCTTGCCTTATTAACCACCAAAGTAGCCAAAGCTTCCCCTTCAATATCCTCAGCAATAATCAACAAAGATTGACCAGCACGAGCAACCTTTTCCAGTACCGCTACCAAGTCCTGAATAGAAGATATTTTCTTATCAGTAATTAAGATCCGAGCATTTTCAAACTCCACTACCAAACGTTCTTGGTCAGTCACAAAATAAGGAGAAAGATAACCACGGTCAATTTGCATTCCTTCCACAACCTCTAAATCTGTAGAAAGAGACTTAGATTCTTCAACAGTAATCACTCCGTCCTTGGTGACTTTCTCCATTGCTTCAGAAATCATTCTTCCTACCTCTGCATCACCACCTGCAGATACCGTAGCAACTTGAGCGATCGCTTCCCCTTCTACTGGTTTAGCAACCGTTTCTATTTCTTTAACCAACTGATTAATAGTTTTCTCAATCCCTCTACGCACTGCCACTGGGTTTGCTCCAGCAGCTACGTTTTTGAGACCTTCCTTAATCATAGATTGAGCCAAAACAGTAGCCGTAGTTGTGCCATCTCCAGCAATATCCTTAGTTTTAGATGCCACTTCTTGAATTAACCTAGCTCCAGTATTTTCTAGAGGGTCTTCCAGTTCTATGTCCTTAGCTACGGTAATCCCATCATTAACAATTTGAGGAGCACCAAATTTTTTCTCCAATAAGACATTTCTACCCTTTGGGCCCATAGTAATTCTTACTGCATCAGCCAGGGTATTTATACCTCGTTCTAGAGAGCGTCTGGATTTATCATCAAATTCTACAATTTTGGCCATGTACTTTCTCCTAATTACTTCCAAGTAAAAACTTAGCACTCTATGCAAGCGAGTGCTAGTTAGTGGAAACCGTACATTTAAAAGTCAAAAATTAAAACATTGGTGTGACTGAATTTAAGAATTGCAACAGATGCCAAGTATATGAAGTAAAATCTTAGACCCCTCCAAGCCTCTGTAAAAGAGCTATCCCTTATAGGGAAATCCTCAAAACCTATTTCTCAAAAGGGAGATAGAGAAATGGGAAAATCGGGAGATGAGGAAAATAAGCGCAAAATCACCGAATCAGAAAAAACCTATTTTTAAATATATTTACTCTTAGGAAATATCTATTCAATCAGTTGCATAATTTATCTTTTTTGTCAAGTTTTATCTCAAGTTATATTTTCAGTAAAAGACATTTACAGACCGTAACTTAAAAAGGGACCTGACCCTACGCGACCATTTTTAGCACCACAATATAGGACATTCCCACTCACGAATTGATATAGTCATTTTAATTGAGATTGATACAAGTATTTCTTGCTATAACTAGGTTTCAGTATAGAAAGTTTTCCATTCTTATTTGAAATGACTATAAATATAATTTTACCCCTTTAAATCCACAACAACAGCAACTTTGGAATGTGGGTTCCCAACAGCTAATTACTCTTAGAGGGCTACCGTATTTTTCTGCAAACCCATTCTAAAAATATCCGAAATTTTCTCCACCCGTGTTTGAGCAATAGCTCTCGATAATTTCCGATTTTTAACCATTCCAAAAACTTCTCATAACTCTAAAACAATTATTTTGTTTTCACAGACATTTCAGTAGATAATTTGTGTAGAAAATATCTCCTTGTATCTTTCAGATTGCTATCTAGCTTTTTCATATCTTTTAGAACCCTTAATTTTTTTTAGATAATGACTTACTTAGTTTTCGGTACTTCTTAATTCGTTTTTTTAGAGGTTTTGGTGCATCAATTTTTTCACCGCGTACGGACGTTGCATGCAACGTCCCTAGAGCTCGCTTTAGTTTTAATTCGTAAATCTATACCTACTGAATTATCAGTTTTAACCAATACTTCTGGCAAAACTTATACTACAAAACTTAGGAAATATCGATTAGCTGAATCTTTGATTACCGTTTAGGATTGGGATATAATTTAAAGCATCTCCTATTAAGGACATAAAAAAGGAAGTTTCTGATTTTCTTACCTCCTAATATATAAGAAGATACTAATAACTAAATTTTAACTAGGCTTTCGCTTCACACCAAACATTCTTTCAAAACTCATCGATGCAACACCAATGATTACTAAGATCATAGCAAAAACCTGCTTGACTCCTAATACTTCTCCAATAGTCAAAAAAGCAAATAAAGCAGTTAAAGCCGGACCAAAAGTACCAATAATAGATGCTCTTGCCGCTCCTGCAAATTTAATAGCAAAACTATTTAATATATAGCTAGAAAGTGTTAAAATACCCAGAATAATACTACCAATAATTAAACCAGGCCAAAGACTAGGATCAAAATTAGCCGACCACTCTACAGGTTTAGGTATCATCATTCCCAAAGCAGAAAATACAAAAATCCCAGCAAAATTAATTAAACTAAAAGGAATAGGATGGAGCTTTCCTGCTGATATTTGTGTTAGAAAAACATATCCAGAAAAAGTAATACTAGCACCTACCGCACTGATAACTCCTTGTTGATAATCACCAGCTCCATTAGGAATAACCAAAATCCCTCCCAAACCAATAATAACCATCGCACAAATTCTGACAATAGAAGGGTTTTCGCCAAATAATACCCAAGATAACAAAACAGTAAGAATTGGATAAATAAAGAAAATTGTAATAGCAATGCCAGTAGGTATACTACCAATAGAAATATATATTAATACCTGAGATAAAAACAAAAAGAAAGTACTGCCAATGACTTTCCACCATAAAGAAAAATCTTTGGACTTGATGAAACCCTCAACATCACTCCAAACAGGAGGATAGAGAAATGTCGCTACTACAGGCATCAATAACATTACTACAGTTTGCCGTAGCAATAAAATTAATAAAGAATTCCAAACATTAGGATTAACTAATCCTGGCATTAAAAACAAACCACCAAAAACTTGATGTGGTTGTGGTGCTGTATTGAAAAGAATCTTGACACAAACATTAAATAAAGATAGTACCGCTGCTGAAAGTAAAGCTAAAATTAAACCAATCTGAACTTGAGAAGCAGACTTCTGAAGTTTAGCACTAGATTCAGGTTTACTTATTGGCGCTGTATCTTGGGACTCGACAGGAGGTGATATTTTACTAGAATTATTATTCACTGAGTTTCTAGAGCCAGACTCAGGAATTTGATAATTTCCTGATGAAACCAGATTATTTCCTTCTAGCTGTGCCTGAAGACGACCGACCAAAGTTTCCAAAATAACCTCACTCTGCTGCTGCATACCACGCATATTATTTAGCTGTACAGAAAGGTCACTTTCGTAACTGTCCAATTCCTGTTTTAGGGCATCAAATGTTCTACTCAAAGTATCAGACAAGGAAGAACCCAACTCATTAGCAGACTCATAATAATATTGATCTGAAAGATTAGTCATTGACAACTCTCCTCCTGGAAAACCATCTTGCTCTAATCCTGGGTCAACATTCTCCCTTAACTCTCTAATTTTATGGCCCAACTGTTGTTGCAAATTATTAGCCAGTACTTGGGCCAATTGTTTAAGCCATAATTGTTGCTGGGCTATTTGTCGTTGAGAAAGAGACTCCAGTTGTTGAGCTTGCAACTGCTCATATTGTCTTCTTAATTTACTGACATCCTCATTAAGCTGTTTTTTTTCTACTCTTAATCTATTTACATCTTCCCCTAACTGATTTGTCAAATCTTGACGAAAACTGTTCAAGTCTTGAATCACTAATTTCAGGACTTCTTCCGTTGATTGAGGAGTTTCGACTCCTTGATTTGAAGGTTGAGTATCCATTTTCCGCTCCATCTTTGCTAACCTAAGCTCACAATACCTTTATTTTTATTGCTCCATCCTAGAAGTCTTGGCACCCCTCCGTCCACAAGACATCAATTTTGAACTAACTATCATATATAGCAGAAGTCAGTACGGAGGCCCATAAATTCCCAGCACAGACTTATAGTTATTTTAAATAAGGATGAGACATATTTCGTTTGAAATACTTTCATAGTAATAAACACTTATCTCAATTCTATTGTGAAAGGACTATAGTTTTTAGGCTTGAGAATGTCCTAACCACCCTGACAACTGCTTAAAATTATGCCTATAGGGATTTATAATGTCCCATTTTTACTAATTTGACTTTTCTTCAACCGAATTTGCCCAGGAATTTGGGGACATATAATAGTTGAGGGAAAGAGCTAACAGTTTTTTTTTAACTTAGTCGGAGTTAACAAAAAAAATACGCCAATAATACCAAGAACTTAAACAGTGATGCTTTAAGCTTAAGTCCGTTATTTCCTTGATATATATGTAATTCTTGGTTAATGTAGTCTAGTTGGCAGAGTGAATATTTTTGGCCAATTTGCCAATATCCATGATTATCCCGTTACACCTACTTTCTACTCCTTGATTTTTGGTGTATAATAGAGAATTGTGAGTTTAAAAAAGTATAATGAAAGCCCAAGAAATAATTTCCTCGATTGAAGCTGAAGAAATAGAAAAATTTAAGCAAAGTTTGAAAAAGAACATTCCCACACTCTATATAGGTGACACAGTAAAAGTCGGAGTCAAAATCATAGAGGGAGGAAAAGAACGAGTCCAACCCTACGAAGGTACTATTATTGCTATGCGAAATGGAGGGATAAACGAGACTATTACAGTTCGTCGTATTTTTCAAGGTGTAGGGGTAGAACGAGTCTTTTTGCTCCATTCTCCCCGGATTACTGAAATTAAGTTGATCCGTAGAGGTAAGGTGCGTAGAGCTAAACTCTACTACTTGAGAGATCGTATTGGTAAGGCCACTCGTGTGAAGCAAAGATTTGATCGTCCTTTATAGTTTCAAAAAGAATTTCAAAAATTTTCTCCCACTTGATCAAAAGTTATGTTACGATAAATATTCGTGGGGCTGATTAGATTAAGTCTAACGCCTCAACTATGCGCCTTTAGTTCAGTTGGTAGAACGCAGGTCTCCAAAACCTGATGTCGGGGGTTCGAGTCCTCCAGGGCGCGGTAAATTAATAAAAAACACAGAAACTATAGGCTGCAAACTTTTCTATGGTCATTATTAAATCAAATGGCCTATATTTTTTATCGGAACTTCGACTTTGATTGTGTAGCAGAAAACTATGCTATAATCCTTTATTGTTAGTTATAAGCAACATGAAGTACAGATATTCAATCTCTTGATATTTGTGCGACTGGAATCTTACCTGCAGCAACTACAACTTGATGGCGTGAACGTTGGAAGAACATCACAAACTTAGGGGGGAGATAAATTATTGTGGCCAAAAAAGAGGGAATAAAAGTACAAGAGAATAAAGAAGATTTAAGTCCTGTAACTTTTTTCCAAGAAACGAAAGGAGAACTAGATAAAGTAGTATGGCCAAGCAGAGAGCAACTAATCAGTGAATCTGTAGCCGTGCTGCTTATGGTTATTCTATCAGCAACAATCATTTACCTAGTAGATGAGTTCTTTAGTTGGGTAGCCGGGGTGGTGTTTGGATGAATTTATATTCAGAAGAAACACAAAATACAACACAATTAGACCAAGGAGAAGAAAATACTACAGAGTTTGCTAAAGGAGAATTACGATGGTATGCAGTACAAGTCGCTTCTGGTTGCGAGAAGCGGGTTAAGGCAAATTTAACCCAGCGTATTCAAACTCTTGATATCTCAGATAAAATATTTAGTATAGAAATACCTCACACAGCTGCAATTAGGCTTCGCAAGGATGGCAGTCGCCAACATGGTGAAGAGAAAGTTTTCCCTGGTTATGTGTTGGTGCAAATGAAGCTAAATTGGCACGAGGAACAGAAAGAATGGAGAATTGATGATGAAGCATGGCAAATAGTTAAAAGTACCCCAAATGTGATTAACTTTGTCGGAGCTGAACAAAAGCGTCGCTACGGAAGAGGCCGTGGTCATGTTAAACCATTACCTCTAAGTCCTTCAGAGGTAGAGAGGATATTTAGGCGAGCTCAAGAGCAAGAACCATTGCTAAAAGTAACAGTGGCAGAAGGAGACCATATTACAGTGCTTTCAGGGCCATTTAAAGACTTTGAAGGTCATGTGATAGAGGCAAGTCCAGAGAGAAGTAAATTGAAGGCGCTATTATCCATTTTTGGACGTGATACGCCGGTAGAATTGGAGTTTAATCAGGTAGAAAAGCATAAGTAATGGCAAAAAAAGTAGTCTCAGTTATTAAGTTGGCTATTACGGCAGGAAAGGCTAACCCTTCTCCCCCTATAGGTCCAGCTTTAGGTCAACATGGTGTAAATATTATGGCGTTTTGCAAAGAATATAACGCCAAAACTGCAGACCAAACAGGTACAGTGGTACCAGTAGAAATCTCAGTTTATGAAGACCGTAGTTTTACTTTTGTTTTGAAGACTCCACCTGCAGCAGTATTAATCAAAAAGGCAGCAGGTGTAGAACGCGGTTCAAGTGAACCACACAAGACAAAGGTGGGTTCTATTACACAAGCTCAACTTCAAGAGATTGCCCAAACAAAAATGCCAGACCTCAATGCTAACGACATTGAAGCTGCAATGAAAATTGTGGCAGGTACGGCAAGAAATATGGGTATTACGATCGCTGATTGATGAGTAAAATCAACCATTGGCCATACTACTTAATCTACGTTATTCACAGTAGAAATAAAAACAAAAGTAAATTGATATAGGGGGAGAAGCAGAGCTTCGCTAAGTACCCCAGGAGGATTAAATGCCAAAAAAAAACTCTCGTAGATTGCAAGAACTGAGAAAAAAATTGGAAGATAGGCCTTATGAACCAACAGAGGCACTCCAACTTTTAAAAGAAACAGCTACAGCAAAATTTCCAGAAGCCGCAGAGGCTCATATTCGTCTAGGGATAGATCCTAAGTATACAGATCAACAACTACGAACTACAGTAGCCTTGCCAAAGGGAACAGGTCAAACTATCCGAATTGCTGTTATTGCCAAAGGTGAGAAAGTTAACGAAGCTCTAGCAGCAGGAGCAGAATTAGCAGGTTCAGAAGAGCTGATTGAACAAATTAGTCAGGGTATGATGGAATTTGACAGGTTAATCGCTACACCTGATGTGATGCCTCAAGTAGCCAAACTAGGACGTTTACTAGGACCGAGAGGTTTAATGCCATCTCCTAAAGGCGGTACTGTGACTTTTAATTTGACCCAGGCAATTGACGAATTTAAAGCTGGTAAGTTAGAATTCAGGGCAGACCGAACTGGTATTGTTCATGTCATGTTTGGTAGAGCTTCTTTTTCCGTGGAAGATTTACTCACAAATTTAAAGGCTCTACAAGAGTGTATTGACCGCAACCGTCCTTCTGGAACAAAGGGTCGCTATTGGCGTACTATTTTTGTCTCGGCAACAATGGGGCCTTCAATTGAAATTGAAGTTAACTCCCTACGGGACCTAAAATTAACTGAAGCAGCTTAATTTAAAAAACGATTAGCACTCGGTAATTAGCAATTTAGGAATGAGAATTAAATGAAGTCCAGATTTTTTTTACCGAAAAATTGGGTTTAAGGCCTCGCCTATAAGCGGGCGACTTTTTAGTTGATTCTTTTTTTCACAGGTCATGTTATCATACTTTTTTAGTTCACAAGAAATATATTAGTCGCGGGTAGGCAATCCGAGACAAAAAGCGGACGGGTCGGCAAGTGTAAGACTACTGCCAAAGTAGCGGTAGCTTGTTAAACCTCAGCCCCCCGAGGATCTATGGCTCGGTAGGGACTCCCGTGCCTTTAGGCCGGGGAGGATGTCAATAGACTCAAATGATCTGGAGCAATGATGATCTAACTTGTATGGATAACAAAATCCTTATTCCTTTGTGGGTTAGATTAGTTAGTTTGATGTAAATATAATAAAGCTGAAAACTATAGTCATTTTAATTTAGATTGAGACAAGTATTTATTGCTATAACTCGCGTTTCAGTAGAAAAAAAATTCCATTCTTATTTGAAATGACTATAGCAGTTAACCATAGTAGATAGATGGTTCCCCAGTTCAAAAACTTGTTCAGTCTGCCCAAATATACAAGATATGCCCCTATGTGAGAGGGTTTATCATTGTCAAAATTGTGGGCAAGTTATGGACAGGGACTTGAATGGGTCAATCAATCTCGAAAATTGGACAAAAAATACCGATAGCTTATCGGTGAACGCCTGTGGACAAGAAGGAGCCGTCTCCCTTGGTTGAAGCAGGAATTGAACAGCAAGCCTGTCTAGGTTTGTATAGGTTTCATGAAGCAACTATAGATAGCAGGTGCTAATAGCTTAATTTCCTGCCGAGGTTCAAGAATTAATGATTCAAAGATAACAATATAGGGTTTTGTCAAAGACCCTAGTTTAATTGCTTGATTTGGATATTATAATTGCTAACCCTGGCAGATACCTGAATCTGCTAGGTCTTTTTGTTTGGCCATTGCTGAGGGGGAGGATGAATATAGGTGGGGTGGACATCCTTGAGCTAAAATCAGAGGTCATAAGTTATATAGCACTTGCCGCTGCCCGTGAGGTACATATCTAGCAGGCTAGAATCCGTGAATATAATAGTTTTACCATTCACGCTTTGTACATCATTTGCCCGATACAATCCTGCGTTATGTGTCCTTGAATACTCGTACTTTGGTGCAAGAAAACCAAAAATTAGAGGGCACAAGGCACAAGGGTTTTTCTAATTGTGACTGAATTTTATACACAAACTACACCACCAGACATGATATCAGAAGTGAAACTTGCAGGATGGACTAAATTTGAGAGGGGGACTTTACAGTTGAATAAAAATTAACTATCATATAACGCTAATTTGTCAAGGAGGTGATAAATATGGGCAAAACTAAAGAACAAAAACAGGCAATGTTGGCAAAGCTCAAGCAAAACTTGGATGAAAGTCAGCTAACTCTGGTGATTAATTATCAAGGACTATCTGTTGCTGAGATTACAGACCTGCGTCAGCGACTAATACCTACAGGCAGTATTTGTTCAATTGCTAAAAATACTTTGATGGGAATTGCCATTAGAGAAGATAGCAACTGGCAACCTATGGAACAGTTGCTTGCAGGTTCTAATGCTTTCCTCTTCTTGAAGGATGATATTGGTGGTGCGATTAAGGCATACCAAGAGTTCCAAAAAGTTACCAAGAAAACTGAGTTTAAGGGTGGCGTCATGGAAGGGCGACTCCTGGATAAAGATCAAGTTAAAGCGATCGCTGAACTGCCATCCAAGGAAGAGTTATTTGCTCAAGTGGCTGGTGCTATTAATAGTATAGCGACTAAGTTTGCTGTTGGTCTGAATGCTTTACCCACCCAGCTTGCTACTGGTCTTAATGAGGTTCCAGCTTCTGTAAACAGAGCGATTAAAGCTATCTCAGATAAAGAGCAACAAGATGATGCTGCCTAATATCGTGCGATACCCAACTCAGAAGGTGTAAAGTCAGAAGTAATCTCTGACTGGGCTTGAGGATTTAGAAATATCCTGCCTCTAGACTTCGACTATTGTACAAATCAAACGATTTTTTTTGCTGATATTTGATCAATTTCTAGGGCTTTAGTTCTGATAATAAATGGTCAAAATTATCACTAACAAATAACTGTCAACTAACAACAAATAGGAGATTAATAATGTCTGCAAAAACTGATGAAATTCTTGAACAACTTAAGACACTTTCTCTGCTAGAAGCATCTGAATTAGTAAAACAAATTGAAGACACCTTTGGTGTTAGCGCTGCTGCTCCTGCTGGTGGTATGATGATGCCTATGGCTATGCCAGGAGCTCCTAGTGCAGCAGCAGCAGAACCGGAGGAAGAGCAAACAGAGTTTGATGCAGTTCTTACTGAATATCCTTCAGACAAGAAAATTGCTATTTTGAAAGTAGTCCGCAGTATTACAGGTTTGGGCTTGAAAGAAGCAAAAGAGTTGGTAGAGTCCATACCTAAGCCACTTAAAGAAGGAATTGCTAAAGAGGCCGCTGAAGATATCAAGAAACAATTAGAAGAAGCAGGAGCTAAGGTAGAAATTAAGTAGTTATCTTTGGGAAAATATTAGTGAATCAGGACTTATGCAGAAGCACTATATCTAGCAAGGGCACCTTACAGATGGTGTATGATTTGATACCCACGCCTAAATCCTATAAATAATTTCACTTTGACATCTTCCCGACGCTGCTATTACCAGGCAGCGCGGGATTCCTACTTTATCTCTGTTAGGGGCTTTCTGCTTCATTGCACCCACACTCTTTTCGGGTCAAAAGGCCGCGATAAAGACGGAAACTGCTCCTTGAGCAGCCAAAATGTTTAAAATGTGGGTTGTGGTTAATTAGACTGTAATTTTTGATTAACAATTAATTAATAAGGGTAAGTTTTTTCATGGTATGGTCATTTTAATTTAGCTTGAGACAAGCATTTCTTGCTATAATTAAGTTTCAGAAGAAAAAGTTTTCCAATATAATTTGAAATTACTATATTATTCTTCCATACAACTTGAATAATTATTCAACACAGTTAGGGTGTGTAGTGCGATCGCTTTGCCCTCGCACTACACCCCAAAGTTTCGTATTGAGCGTTTTCTTTTTGTTGAAATATTCTTCAGCCCCCGAACGCAAAAAGATTCTATATATAGCTTTCAACTAGCTTGTCACCCAGTGAGTAATGATTCTCAAGATGAGTTGGACCTTTGTATGGTATAAATTATATTAATGCTAATACTTTTATTGTTAGTATGACTAAAATATATATTGTTGAGATTACCTTTTCATAATTAAATTATTTTAATCTGAATCTTTCTCGTGCTACTCCAAATATTTTATTAGCCTTATTGCATATTCCACAAATATTCTTTTTTGAAATTTTTGTTAATTCTATTTCTTAGTTTCTTCTAACATTTTCTAGTTTATTTTTTTGTGTGTTAACCCTTAACCTTTCAAGTATATCCTTTATCCCCTGAAAATATTAAAATTTTTGTTCTTTATTAAATTTTATTTCTTGTTTATTTAATAAGTTTATATCACTTTCTATATCCATTTCCATCACTACTACATCGACTATTTATTCTCCTTGACCTGTAATTATTATGTGATTTTTAAATCTATGACTATTTTGGATTACTGAGTAATATTTTTTTTGTTTTTCCTGATAAAAACGTCTTTCTATCTAGATTTTTATCTACGGCTTACAATTAATCATATAGCAGTCTGCGCATAGGTTGCGACAAATAAAAAAGTAAATAAAACTTTTAAAACTCTTACCTATTCTCTATCCCCTGTTCCCTAAAAAGCAGTGGGATTTTTGCCACGAATAAAATAGGATTGCTATAGCTTTTCTAATATTTCTTTAACCCATAACTCATCTGATTTTTTTATTACCTGCTTCAACAAGCTGGCTGGTAATAACTCCCGTAAAATATCCACCCAATAATCAAATATATTGTTGGCAGTTGATTCACTGACTCTAAGATTTATTCCTAGTAATTGAAATGTAGGCATTGGTGTGCAAATTATATAAAGTTAAATGGTATTAGTATGGTGCGATATTTTATACTTTCCCCAGAATAATATACTTTTTCATACTGATACTACCAGATCTTATATTAGTAGGCGCTACATATATTATCTTTGGGTAAATTATCCTTAATGTACGAGTTTCCTAGACTATGTTTTACTTCTATCCGTTTTCAAAAGTCAAATCAAGCTAAAATGATAAGTATAACTGACCCTAAAGTTGTCTTGTTCTCATGGAGATATGATTGTATGCTGCGTAAATTCACTATTTTGTTTCTGTGTTTAACATTGTGTTGGACAACTGTCGCCTGTGGTGGTGGTGGCAGTTCTAACACTACCCCAGCTCAAAACTCAAATTCCAATATCTTATCTAATCAAAACCGTAACCAAGTAACTGAAGGAGAGTATCCCGTACAACAAGCAAGTTATGACGATGCTGATGGTGAATATTCCCTCATGTTGTTGAATACCCCCCCTGGTAAACCGCCAATTTATCGCACTACAGATTTGCAAATGGCAAGTTTAACCGAGGAAGAAATTCAGGAAGGCAAAGCTAACTATGCTAATATCAATGGTTATCAAGCTAATTTGCATATTAAACCAGACTTTAAAATTGAATATGTACACAGTGTAACCGAAACCCAAACTAATCCCCAGACAGGTAGACAGCAGACAGTTGTTGTGCGCCGGGAGTCTAACTTCTGGACGCCTTTTGCAGGAGCAATAGCAGGTCAAGTAGTTGGTGGGGCAATTAGTAATATGTTGTTCAGACCTCAATATTATGTACCGCCAGTTTATCAGCCAGGTGGAGTAATGACTGGTTATGGTGGATATGGTAACAGCTATAACCAAGCTGTTAATCGTTATCAAGAACGTTATAAAGCTCCACCAGTGGCGGTGAAAAATCGTCAAACCTTACGTTCTACAGGTGTAACTAATTCTACTCGCAGCACTACAACTCCTAAACAGCAACAAAATACACGTTCTACAGGGACTGGTGTTAGTGGCAGTAATTTGCGTCGCTCAGATACAGCAAAACCTCGCCCACAACGTCGTAGTTTTGGTAGTGGTGGGCTTTCATCACCTTCACGTCGGACTGGCGGTAGACGACGCCGATAAGTTTATGAGATTTATCTGAATTATAATTGTAAAAATTTATGAATTTAAGTAGGGGCAGATAGGAGTCCTTCACCCCTACAACATTTTATAGAACCAAAATGAGTTTTTCATTATACCAATTTAATAAATATTTACGACAAATGACTAGGCTATTTATTAGGAGTCGGGAGTGAGAAGTCAGTAGTTATAATGAATGACTTTAATACCATTTTTTAGTCATAAATTATTTTTTTGTCAGAGACCTCACGGGCTGACTTGTAAGCTTAATGGTAGATATAGTAATCATTTGAGACAATAAGTTGAATAATAATTCAATTAAAAAAGGAATGGGATTTTGAATTTGGGAGGTAGCGATCGCCAATTCACTCTTATCCATCATCTGAGTTGATTATTTATTCATTCAAAAAGTTTTGGAAATAGTTTAAAATATGATAAAAAATGGTTAGCAATTACAAACAAAAAATCAATAAAAGTGAATATATTAGGCTTTTATCAAAACCATATTAAGCATCATATTGAGTTTATCTCAAGTAATAACATTACAAATATTATTATACTTATATATTAATGATTAGTTTGGCTTGGAAAAAGAGGGCAATACGATTATATTGGAAAATATTAACTCATAAAGGAGCTAGTGATTTAACCGAACAAAAAGCAGTAATTCGTCCAGTTATAAGATTATCAAAAGGCCAGAAAATTATGATGACAGCAGATAGAGAGTTTCATAGTATTTTTCTATCTCACTAGTTTAAAAAAATATCAAAAGCTTGATGTATATTTTGTTTTTATACAAAAAAAATCGACGATGATTAAAGGAGGTAAAAAATATTGTAAACTCTCAGAATTAAGAGTAAATCTCGGTGAGACTAAACTATTATTGAACCATATATTCCCCAAGATTTTGAAAGTAAGAACATATAATTTACTCGTGTATAAAAAACAGAAATATTATCAAAAATCTGTTCTACATAAATGGTACATTCTCTCCAATTTATCATCTCCTGAAAAGATTAAAAAAATATATAGCCAGAGAATGAGAATTGAAGCAATGTTTAAAGACTATAAAACTGGTGGTTACAATTCTTGTATCAGCTAAGGCTAATGAAACGAGATTGAATAATTTAATTTTATTAACAGCTATTTCATACACAATTAGTTCATTTCGAGTCCAGTTGTCCTAAATACAGCAGCATATTTAATCTTTGATAACAAAGTAATTAATAAAAAGTATGGGTTAAAAATTTAACTGGCGCGACGACAGCACAGTGGTAATGAACATAAAGTTATTTACGTTAAATTAGCTATAAAGATCGTGGTATAGGAATAGTTAATTGTATATATTTTAATCGAGGACTGAACAATTATGGATTATAGATTATAGAATTTATGACCCAGATACTGACAAAAAAACATGAGGCGCGATCATATTGAATCAATCATGCAAAATGGCTATAAATAATAAGAAAATACCATTTAAAAGTGTATTAATTTCCAGCTAGTATGCAACACAAAAATTAATCGCATTATATAGATGATGATAGAAAGATTTACTATTGTCCTTTAAAAAATAATCCCGCGGGTTGATGAGACAAGTGGTGTATAAAAATACAAACATATTCAAGATTTAACGAGGACGTGAAACTGAAAATTTATCAGGGAAAATAATCAAAATTAAAGGCTTTCCACGAGACAAAAAAGTGAAAATATTTTGGGAATAGTCTTTCTTCCAACTTGAACAGAATATATTGTTACTAAGGACCTCAATTAGTGATCAAAAGTGGAACTTATTAAAAAAACTTGCTGTAAAAATAGGAGAAAGTATTGATCAAGTGAAGCACAAATTATTATCAGATGGGTCTGAGCTATCAATTGAAATGTCCTTTAATGAAAATGAAGCAAATTTTAAGTTAAATAACTAAAGTGTTTTTAAATAAAAATAGTTAAGCGTTCACTCCCCGTGGCGGAGCGCCGTATCCCATAAAGCAAAGCGTGAAGATCGCCTAATTTATTATTCACTATATATAGTGTCTTTGTATAAGTACTGATAATATTATATTTAAATTTGCTCTTAAGTCTCATTAATTAGTCATAATAAAAATGCTTTTTTCTTTCAAGAAAGTATCTTTTTTCCTAATATCTAATTCCTATTCTCATAAGTTTTTAAAGTATATTTTTTGACCTAATACCAATTTTAAAAATTGCTACTATGGAATAACCCTTACTTGGTCATAATTTTCTAATACTTATTTATAACATTCTCTTTTCAAGATGGTATAAAAAATGCTTTCTCTTCCTATAAATCTAAATTGTTTATCCCTTTTTTATATTCACTAATTTTATAAAAAAATGGTATTAATTAACTGGAAATACGTAATAAAAGATATTAATTATAAATATCAAATGTGCCAAACATACAAAGAAAATTCTATAGCTTATGCTTATTCTTTAGGTCAATTACTATTAGAAATTCAATCTTTATTTTCTCCTACAGAATGGCAATCGTGGCTCCAAAATAATTGCCATTTCTCGGAAAACTGCGCAGAAACTTATTTGCAAATAGCTAAAAGTTGGCCTAGTTTCCGGAGACAATTAGATACCTACAGAAAAGTTGATCTATCTATTACCGAGGAGAAATCACAAATGCAATTTGTTAACTCTGAATCAAGAAATAATTTGCTAGAAGAGTTAGAGACGGAAGTTAACAAAGATATTCCATCATTTAATCATACTGAGAATCTTACCACTTTTTCCAAAAAATCCGAAGAATCCGAAAATTCTACAATAATTAACTTGTATATTCCTGGGAAAGTAGTTCCTAAAGCTCGCCCGCGAGTTACTGGAAATGGTACTTATTTACCATCCCACTATCGTACTTGGAGAAATCAGGCAGAGGTAGAAATCTACCGTCAAGTCTCTGAACTTAATTTAGAGGCAAGTTTACCAATTCAAAAAGCAGCCATTTCTATTAGCTTTTGTGGAAAACATCGTACTAATTCTGATTTAGATAATTTAGCAGGAGCTTGTCTTGATGCTTTAACATTGAATGGTGCGGGTGTACTTCAAGACGATCGCTTGAGTTGTATTCCTAAGCTTACTATTGAATATATTCCTCACATAAAAAAAACAGGAGTTTGGATTGAAATTGAAATACTTTCTGGGGGATAATATAGCAAACCATAGTGTAGCGCAGGCATCTTCCCTACGCTACAAAAGTTTTCAGGACTTACACAAAAACTGGATTTACTAAAGAAATTTATTGGTTTTAGCAACAACAGGTAATCAGGGTAACAAACCCCTTTCCTTGTTTAGGTGAGTAAGTCTTGATTTTATTGAGCAGCAAAAATTAATGTTCCCTTGTCAGCATCCAAACTATCACCAATTTTGTGCCCATCATGAAAAGCAGCTAAAATTACATCGCAAGTTTTTCCCCAATTAATTGTGCCACTAGCATCAATACCGATTGCTCCCAAATCCCTTTTATGTTCATGTGCCTCAGCAAATGAACGCTCAAAAGCTGCTTTAATGGAAAAACCATCCGTTACCCGGATCACAATTTTTGCGGCCAAACACTCATCAATAATATCTTCTCCAATGCCAGTACAACTTACGGCAGCACTACCAGTAGCATAATTTCCGGCAGGCATCGCCGAGTCACTGACCCGACCAATTTTTTCAAAACCTTTCCCACCAGTAGATGTGCCTGCAGCTAATCTACCCTTTTTATCTAAAGCTACCACACCGATAGTGCCGGTACCTGGAGATTCTGCAACCACGTTAGCCATTTTTCTATTAAAATTTTGTTTGCGCTCTTCAAGCCATTCATTTAATCGTTTATCTGTCAGGGGGTTATAAACTGGTATTTGCAATTCCCGCACAAATTCAGCCGCCCCATTATCTGATAATATGCGATCAGGCGATTCTTGCAATGCTCTAGCTAAGTCAATAGGATTTTTAATCCTGGAGACATTTATTGCCCCACTAAACCGATGATTTAAACCATCCATCAAGGAAGCACTCATCCGAATTTGGCCATCAGATTGTAGCACTGAACCGGTGCCAGCATTAAAAATTGAGTCATCTTCTAATAGTTGGCAACCACGCACAACTGTATCTAAAGCAGTGGTGTCACCTAGAAGCAAGTTATATAATTCATCTACTATTCGATGTAGAGATTTCCGAACAACTTCTAATCCTCCTTTTTCCTCGAAGGAACTACCAGCACCACCGTGAATAATAAGTTTTGGCTGCATTTTTTGTATTAGCTACAGAATAACTGAGTTTGAATGTATTATTATGTCTTGTTTATCTTGTCAATTTTGATCAAGAAATAAAGTCTCTCTACCCTTTTAAAGGAGATAAAAAAGGAAATTTTGGTTTCTTGCCTCCTACTTAATTAGGAGGTGCTAATAGCTGAAATGACCTACGTCGCCGACATCTTTCGGAACAATATTTGACTTCATCCCAACACTTAGCCCACCTCTTTCGCCAGTGAAAAGGGCGGTTACATACAGGACATATTTTTGTTGGTAAGTCAGATTTAGATTTAGTCTTTCCCATAGGATATATAGCTATTTGATATTTATCAGTTATTATACCTAAAAAATAAAAAATATAATTTCTATAATTCGAGATTAATCTATTATCTAAAAAGGATAAACTTGATATAGTTATAGGGGTTGCGTATTGACAAAATGACAAAATAGTGCATTGATAAATATAGATCATCTACTTCCTAGGTATCGGACGATTAGAAAAATCACGAAACCATCCACAGCACGATGCAATCTAGACCTATACACCTTATTTTTACTGTAGAGCCAAAGTTTGGGGGGTGCAGTAGGTTAGCAGAGATGTTGGGAGAGGTTTCACATGATAGTGTGAATCGCTTTTTATTGAGAGAGCAATGTGAAGCAAAAAATTTACTCAATATATAGTCGTTTCAAATAAGAATAGAAAACTTTCAAGGAATTAGCGCCTAATCCCCCAGATCGTCATTTTTTACATACTTTATGGTGTTAGAGATAGTTATTGTTAATTATTCACCATATTGAGCTATTGTTTTTGTTATCTTCTTTTCTACATATAGTAGAGTTCATGCTAATATTAATACTCCTATTCTTAGTCTGACTAAACCACATATTCAGGACTTACGTATTGCTTCTATATATGGTGTATTTTTGATAAAAATTTTCTGATATTTACACTACAATTAGTGTCTTTGCGTAAGTCCTGATATTGTTAAAATTACCTTTTCATAATTATATTCTTTTAATCTGAACCAATATCAAGCTACCCCAAATATTTTGAGCAACCTAATAACATGTTCCACGAATATTCTCTTTTTAGCTAATTTCAAGTTATCTTCTTTTATTTCTGGCGACATTTCTTGAATACCAATTTTTGAACTCGAGCATCAGGGTTTGAGAACCTTTCCTTGAGAAGTCTAATGATATCAGTTGGTAGTGCACACATTAGATCAGCAGGTCAGCTATAAACCAATTTCAATTATTTAAAAATAACTTCTATATAATAATTTGGATTTTCAGCTACCCAACCTAAAGGAGAATTATATCTGATTTCAAAATGTAGATGAGCTTCTTCAAAATCGGGCTCTCCTGTTTGGCCAACTGTGCCTAAAATTTCTGTATGTCGGACTTTTTGACCAGTTTTCACCTGAATAGAATCTAAATGAGCATAACGAGTTTGTTTGCCCGCAGCATGATTAATAACTACTAAATTTCCATAATTACTTTGTTTACCAGCAAATGCTACAATACCTTCCCCTACTGAAAAAACTGATGTTCCACTATCAGCAATTAAATCTAAACCACTATGAAAAATTACTTTATTTTTAATCGGATGCAACAGCCAACCATAACCTAAAATCACCCGAGCTTCAAAAGGTAAAGGATAACCTGTTAATGAAGATATTTTTGGGGGTGTTTTTCCTCCAGGAGACCAATTTACCCCTGGTAAAAATACTATTTTTGGTGTTTGTTGCTCTAATGTTTCTGGACAACCATTGACTTCATATAAAGTGTCAGCCCGGATATTATAATTTTCTGCAACATTTTTCCAGGTTTTACCAATGGGTACTTTTATGACGATGCCGTTATAGGGGGGAATAACAATTTCAGTACCTACTGCTACTTGTCCTTGCCGTAGAACTTGATTAAATGCTAACAGAGTTGGGGAAATAAGGTTGTACTGTTCGGCGATAGTTTTAATGGTCTCTCCGGGGGCAATGGTATGGCGTTGGAAGCGAGATAAGGCGGGTAGTGGACAAACTTCTTGTGCTTCTTTTGTAATAGAATAAGTAGGAATTTTTATCCGTTGAGATTGAGCATTAACCTGGATTACTGACAGTGGATTAATTAAGCATAATAATATAGTTAGAAAGTAAAAGTAAAATTGAGAAATCATAGACAATAAAATTCTATAAATCTAATATAAAACAAATAGTTTCGGACTTACACAGAAACTGGGTTGTGGGAGGAAATTTCGTATATTTTGCGAAAAACCATAATCAGGTTAATAAAGCCGATTTCTTCTTGGGATGTATAAGTACTATGTTAGCTATTAGGTATCAGGTGTCAGGTTAATGGTTTAAAAATTAACCAATTGATAACATCTTAACTAGTAAATTCATTTATTTTGGCCCGTTAAATCTCGATAACTTTTGACTTCAATCATTTTCCATCTTTGCTGTTAACCTGAAACCTGCCGTGATTTTTTCAGTATGATTTTCTTCTATTAATTCATTCATTTTATTGACTATTCCTATTTCATAAGTGATTCCTGCTACTAACCCTAAGTGGTCTAATTTTTTGATTTCTATTGGCATTTTTTTTCCTACTTTCCGAATAATTTTTACATCAAAAAAAACTCTTATGGATTTTTCATTGACATACCTTAGTTAACCATGAATTTTTAAGCCGACTTAAAGCTAGTTTGCCACATTTTGGATAGGAAAAGTTTTTTTCAGCCTTAACCCAAGCTACTTTTTCTTTTGAATTAGAACTGACGCAACGGCACTAATTGTAGTGGCAATATCTTGAAAAAGACAAATTTATACCCCATATATAGCGGTACTGCGTAAGTCCTGTGAATGTCCTAGTTACACCAGTTTTTATTTGTTACCAGTATTAAGAATTAATTAATTGCCTTTCCTCTCTCATTCTATTTGCATACTACATTTTGAAGTGCCAAATGTGGACTGTAATGGTTCTATACCAGAACTGGTTCTATGCTATGATATGGCCATTTTAATTTAGATTGAGATAAGTATTTCTTGCTATAACTCGCGTTTGGTGCAGAAAAAGTTTTCCATCCTTATTTGAAATGACTACGGTTCCACTCTAACATGAACTGTTTTGGCCTACAATGATGATCATGATGGGGGAAGTCCATAGAATCTTGGAGGTAAGTGAAGAGTGGCCACCTCCAGAAACTCTCTGGCCAGTTGTTGTCTGAGTCGATTGATAATGAGGGACTAGATCGGAGAAAGGGAATGAAGTTACAAGTAGCGATCGCTAATATGCTTAATCAATCGAGGTTCAAATTTAACTCGGGATTAATTCCTCAAGAGTTTCCTCTCTCACTCAGGGATAAGATTTTTGTCAAAAGGCGCAGGTTCTAAGTTGGTTATTAATTTTAAACCAAACTCTTTTTCAAAGGCCTCCTTCTTCTGTTCCAAACTCCACAACTCCAAAGCACAATCATCTTTAGGGTCAGCAGGTCGTAACCAGAGACAAAATTGCCGTTGATTTTTGTTTAACCAACAAGTAACATTAGCGATCGCTCCTTTTTGTCGCCGATCCAAAGCTACCGCTAGCCGCAACAATGCACTCAACTGAGACACCACTTGTTGATATTTTCTGGGCAAATTTTGATAATGGTCATGTTTTTTCTTGCACAAACTCTTACGGTGATAACGAGCTAAATTGGCAATAACTTCAATCTCTATCTGATTATACCCCAATAACTCCCCATTCCTAATCAAATAATAAGAATGTTTATGATGTTCTGAATGACTTATATATGTACCACAATTATGCAAAATTGCTGCTGACCATAATAAATCTCGTTCCTCACATCCCCACTTATGGAGTAATCCTAGAGTTTGGTCGAATAAATACAAAGCCCAACTTGCAACCCGTTCGCTGTAATCTAAATTGACCTGGTATTTTTGCGCAATTTTTAGAGTGTTTCGTTGGCGAATTGAACTTTGGAAACGGAGGCGATCCTCAATCAAACCATGATTCAACATCCAGTCAACTATTATCCCCTCTCGCAAACTGCTTTCACAGACAGTTAACGACTCCATCTCCAATAAACTCATTGCTTCGTGTAACACCAAAGCACCTGCCAAAATAATTTCTGCTCGCTTTTCGGACATTCCCGGAATTTCTAATCTTTGAGAAATAGGTAACTTCCTCAAGTTATCCACCAACTGTTTCAGTTCCTCAAAACTAAACTGATAACCACCCAAGGGATTTGGTATATGGCCCATTTTTTTATAAGCATTTATAGATGCTAAAGCTTCAATAGTACCAGCAGTTCCCACTAATCGTGGTTTTTCACCTTCCTTGATGTTAGCTAATAATTTTGTTATTGGACGTTCCAAGAAACCTCTAATGTAAGCTTTCAGATAGACAAACTCATCCTCACTAATAGGGTCGGTGGTAACAAATTCTTTAGTTAGACGTACTGCACCTACTTTTGTACTACTTAGAGTTCTCACTGTATCGCTGTCACCTAATATCAACTCTGTGGAACCTCCACCAATGTCAATAATAATATGGGGTTGGTTGTTAAATTCCATTGCTGAGAGCACCCCAAGATAAATTTCTCGTGCTTCTTCTTGACCAGAGATTAAGTTAACATATAGGTCCAACTCATTAGCTATTCTCTCAAGAAATGCTTTGCCATTAGGTGCTTCTCGTACAGCACTGGTAGCCACTGTAATGATTTGTTCTGCATTAGCACTTTTAGCAATCTGCTGGAAACGCTCTAAAGTGGCGATCGCTCTATCCATTACTTCTGATTTTAAATTACCTTTTGTTTCACAGTCTCCCAGTCTTACTGTTTCTTTGTCTCGGTCAATAATTGTAAAAGCGGGTAATCTGGGGTCAATTTTTACTACCAATAAGTGTAACGAGTTTGTACCCATATCTATTGCTGCTAATATCAGGTTTTGGCCTCCTACTGGAGTAGGAAATCTAACTAAAGGAACAGATGTAACCATATAAATGCATTTTACATTACAACTTTCTTGAATTCTAGATTAAAAAATGTCATATGTTTAATTAATCATAAAAAAAAATTAGTAAAATGGAATTTTAGTATTGACAAATTATCGTCTGTTAATCTATGATAGGATAGTTTACCTAACTGTACCCTTAGATATTATCAAGAACTGGGTTTAAAGCCTCGCCCCTCTTGGATTAGTTTATGTTTTTTTCATGTGTTATTATTTATAGTCGTTTCACTCTAGATTGATACAAGTGTTTCTTGCTATGGAAGTGTTTCAGGCAAAAAAATGTTTCATTCTTATTTTAAATAACTATAATTGATTAATTTGTCATGGGCAAGCAGTCCAAGACAAACAATGGATGTTGAAGCAAGAGTAACCCACCCCCCACTTGTTGACCTCCTTGGAGGGTATGAGGGTATTTTTTGGTTTGTGTAATAGTCTCGTGAAACATCAACTAGCCCTTGAGCTTTGGCTTGGTGGTGATTTTTGTGCCTTGCATTTATGCTGGGGAGGATGTCAAAAGAGATTTCAAGTATGTGAGGTAAAAACATTAATCTTCAGACCTCTTTAGTGCGGTCATCTTTAACCCTACTAGTCTAACTGACTCAGATGGCATTCACTATAAATAAATTAAAGTATAAAAATGTTGACCAAAAAATCATAAGTTTTCCAGCTTTTGGCTTCAGAGGTCGATACTAATAACTAATAAGATTATGACCCAATCTGCTCCACCTCAATCAGAATCAACCTTGATGAAAGTTATCAGACTTCTGAGATGGGATAAACCTGCTGGACGTTTTATTTTAATGATTCCTGCCCTATGGGCTGTTTTTTTAGCTACCCATGCCATGCCTCCCATACCATTAGTAGGAGTAATAGTAGTAGGAACATTAGCTACCAGTGCTGCTGGTTGTGTAATTAATGATTTGTGGGACAGGAATATTGATTTAGAAGTAGAGAGAACTCGCGATCGCCCCCTTACTTCCCGCGTTCTAACCATTCAAACAGGTATTGTTATTGCCATTATAGCCTTGGCCTGTGCCGGAGTTATCGCCCTATATCTAAACCCCTTGAGTTTTTGGCTATCTGTAGCAGCAGTTCCAGTAATTATTTGTTATCCCTTAGCAAAGCGATTTTTTCCAGTACCTCAGTTAGTATTATCTATTGCTTGGGGCTTTGCAGTTTTAATTAGTTGGAGTGCTGCTGTGGCCAAGTTGGAGAGTGCAACTTGGATTTTGTGGGGTGCGACTATTGCTTGGACATTGGGTTTTGATACAGTATATGCCATGAGTGATCGTGAGGACGATCGGCGTTTAGGTATTAATTCTAGTGCTCTATTTTTTGGTAAATATGCTACTAATGCTGTGGGTATATTTTTCTTTTTAACCACTGTTTTATTAGGGTTATTAGGAATAAAAATGGAGCTACACATTGGCTTTTGGATAACCCTTGGAGTTGCTACAATTTTTTGGTTCATTCAATATAAAAAATTAGGGCAAGAAGATATCTTGAAACCTTACACAATGATATTCAGGCAAAATGTTTGGATTGGTTTTATCTTATTAACTGGCATGATTATAGGCTTAATATTTTGAACAAAAATAATTAAATCCCTATATACCCATAGGACTTCGATAACTTCGGCCAACTTTAAAAAGGATAAAAAGTGAAGTGAAAAAAACTGTTAGATATTAGATCCGCATATGCCGATTTTGTTTTATTATTTTTAATATTTTAATCTGTTCAAGTCTTTCTTCGTTAGGCGGATTGAATAGGTTTCTAATATCATGTCCGCTTGAACAATTATAATTAAAGTTAGTAGTAGGGCAATACTCCTAATTATGGATATGGCTCAAGCCCAACTACAAACAAAAACTTTTCTATCACCGATTATCCCGACATGATATAATTTTATCAGTGAGGGATTAAACTTACTCAAGTTTTTTTTCTATTCTTCGGATCATTATCTTCTTATTCAAAAGCCCCTTGCTGGTTTTCTCCCCAGTTAAAATCTCATCAAATATATCTGAACTTAATATTCTTTTCTTCCTAAGTAGCCTATTGTTCAGTTGTATTTTTGCTGCGAGAGATTTGAATTGGCCATTTGCAAACTGTTTTTTCTTAAATATCCTAGTCACCCCAATATTTCTTTCTCAGCAGTGTTAATACCTAATTAGGACTTGCTGAAAAATTTAAAGAGTGAGGAGAGGGAATAAGAATGAAGGTAGGGTAAACCCATCGCAAGAATTCAGTACTTTACCAGACAGATCGAGGATTTTCCTAGGTCATACTGCGCAGAAAGATGCATGAAAGTAATAAACTACTAAGTTTAGTTTATCATCTTTTTCCTATCGGACTTTTAATTCTTCTTATTCCCCCTTCTAGTAGATGGCTAACAGCTGAATGCTTACAAAGAATATAGTTAATAAACCTTGGTTAATTATCAATAAACCATAGCTTATCGCACTTTTGTTGTGTATATATCTTTTTACTTATAATTGTTGATACTACAGACTTGGGAAAACTGATTCTAAGATAACATAATTGGAATACAAAATGTTGTTTTAGATTCAGACAGCATTCCCTATCTCCAGTTAAACAATCTTAAAGTGTTAATAATGTTAATAATTATTTTACTCAAAAACATAATTATCTAAAATATACAACAAATCCTCAACGCTAGCATTATAATCTAGAAAAGAAAATAAATGTTTATAGCACACTCTACCCTGTTTATCCAATAGAAACTGCCCTGATAAAGGTGCTCCTAGGGCTTGACCAACCTTGTAGTGTTTAAACACCTGACAGCTAGAGTCGCTAAGTAGTGGAACTTTTAAACTTAAATCGCTCACAACAATCTTACTTTGCTTCTCATCGGTACTAGTAATCATTAAGACCTCTACTCCTCGATCTAAAAACTTTTCATAATTGTTGTTTAAAGCCAAAATATGAGGAAAACAAAATGGGCAATACTGCTTTTCAGTAAAAATACGAGTTAAGGCAACTATGACAGGATTTACTCCCCAATAGTTGGATAATCGAACCAACTTACCATTTGTAATATCTGGCAATTCAAAATCCGGCGTTCTTTTACCATTATCCAAATCATTAATAGCTGGAATAGGTAATAAATTTTGAAAAAAACGTTTATTTAGTAAGCCCCTAAAGTCATAAGAAGTTAGCATAATCTTAATCAATTCAAACTCAAAATTCCAAACTTTAATTTCTTGAAATATATTTTAGATTTACAACCATAACACCTTGATTCTAACAATCTTAACTATAGTGTTGGATCCAATATTTTATGGAAATTATAAAGTACTTTCTCCAATGGCTAAAACAATTTATTCCACAGCAGCAAAAAATTCTTTAGACTTAATTGGATCAGAATTCATCGTTTTATCTCCCGGTTTCCAACCCACGGGACAAACTTCATTTGGGTGAATCTGTACATATTGAATAGCTTGTAGAGTACGGATAGTTTCATCCACATTACGACCAAAAGCAAAATTATTAATAGTTATATGCTGGATAATACCTTCTCTATCAATAATAAATAACCCCCGCAGAGCAATACCAGCCTCTGGATCTAAGACATTATAGGCCAAGCATATTTCTTTTTTAATATCAGATAATAGGGGATAATTAATATCTCCAATACCGCCAGACCTACGATCTGTTTGAATCCAAGCTAGATGCGAAAATTCACTATCCACTGAAACTCCTACAACTTCAGTGTTAAGTGACTCAAATTCTTTGTAGCGATCGCTAAAGGCTGTAACTTCTGTTGGGCAAACAAAAGTAAAATCCAGGGGATAGAAGAATAATACCACATACTTACCACGATAATCAGACAGTTTAATTGTCTCAAATTCTTGATCTACTACAGCTGTAGCTGTAAATTCCGGAGCCTTTTGGCCTACACGCAGGCATTCGTCTGTCATGATTTAATTCTCCTTAATTAAAATGAGTTGATAATTTTTTTTACTATGAGTTACTCTCAACCTGACAGTTGTAAAAACTCTCAGCCTTAATAACTAATACCTCCATCAACAAACTAGTATTATGACAGCATTTAAACTTATCAAAAAGTTTATTTGTAGGCAATCAACTGTTTTACTTCCAAACACTTTAACCATAATGGCATATATATTTTTTTTTAAGGAAACTGGTCTCAAAGTTTTTCCACAATACAATTACACTTTGTAGTTCGACAGCCATAAAATGGCTACTTTACCTAGAGTGAAGAACCTATCCGAGAATTATCAAAAACTAGTCGCTATCTCTTGACAGTATTTCATTATAACACATTTACTATTTAAGGGAGTTCAGTGTATCCCTAATCGAACCAATTATTAAAACTTACAGAAAATTTCGGACCAACTGTTTTTTTTTGCTAGGCTTATATTTTCTCATAACTCAACTAATACCAATTTAAAAAGTCTAGCTTTCATAAGCTATGATTCGTGAATTTCTGTGCCTGAGATTCAGAAATAAAAGGATATCAAACTCAATCTACCTCAGTCAATGGATAAATGCTAAAATAATTATAATTAAGGATGCTTTTGTCTTTTATGTATAACTCAGCTATGGTAATTAAAAAACAGCAACTTAATAATATCGCAATATGGGTGATAGAGGAACAATCCAACGAGTTACCTGGAGCACT
>JAKQYE010000450.1 GCA_023356605.1 Trichodesmium sp. MAG_R02
AAAAAAAAGTCAGAAGCTACTTTTATACTGATCACCACTATAACAATTTTACTGCCTACTTTTTATGTACTTTTTATGATATCGAAGGCGGGAGAGTTACTAAATTTTGATTATTGGTGGATGATTAAAAATATCTATTCTATAGATGGTTTTTCCACTAATATTTTTGACTGGATATTTCGAGCAAACGAACATTTTGTATTAATCCCTGCCATAATTTATGCCCTTAATATTGTTGTTACTAAAGGTTCCAATATTGGGTTGTGTCTGGCTACATTTTTCCTGGCTTGTGTTCAAGGAATTTTGTTAATAACGTTAGTACCTAATACTCTAAAAAAATATCGTCCGATACTTTTCTTGCTAATGTTATTTATCTCAGTTTTTAACTTTACCCCTGCGGCTGCCCATAACTGGATGCGCGGATATAGTGGAGTACATTGGGTAATTGCTAATTTATTTGTCATTGCTTCAATTTTCTGTGTCAAAAAATCACTAGAATTTCAACAAAATCGATTTGCTATTGCTAGTATAATCTTGGGAATTTTAGGATGTATTAGTTATAGTACTGCTCTAGGAGTTTGGCCGATATTATTTGGAGTTTCCATTCTATATAAATTGCCAAAAAAGTTTACTATCTCCTATCTATTTTTTTCTATTTTAGTAATAGGTACTTATTTCCTCACCTACACAACACCCTCTCATCATCCCTCATTATCTAAACTGAATTTTATTGATATAGTTGCCTACATTCCTGTTTATTTAGGAGCAATTTTTACTCATGATATTTCCCTAGCTTCGGCAATAGGTTGGGTAGGATTAGTTTTAGCAGGAATATTTGTAATTTATTGGTTATTGATAATTTATCCTCAAGATTGGTTGCCCTGGTTATCAATAGTAATTTATACTTTTGGCACTGCTTTGATGGCTGCTGTTAGTCGTTCTGGGTTTGGAATAGAACAAGCGATCGCTTCTCGTTATGGGACTTTACCTGCCTTATTCTGGTTAAGTCTAATTATTCTGATTTTTTTATGGTTAGAACAACAGCAACTTACCCCAAGAAAACAATGGTATTTTGTTACTCCATTAGTGGCAATTTTGACGATTTTAATTATATTAATGTATCGAGTAGGCACAGAAACTTTTAGAGAAATTGCTCATCGGGCAACTTTTCAACCTTTAGTAGCATTATCCCTACAACTAGGAATTTCCGATCCGACTTTAATTCAAGAGAAAGTTGGTAACCGACCTGCTGCTTTTTTAGGGTTAGTAGATGCTTTGAAATCTGATAGCTTAGTACCTTTTAATCGAGATCTAAAACAGGATAATTTTTGTGCTAACTTGGATGAGAAAATTAATTCTAATTTATTAACTGGAAAACTCCCAGAAAATTTGCAGGGATATTTTGATAATGTGACTAAATTTTCTCCAACTACAGCTAGAGTAAATGGATGGGTTAGTCAAGTTAAAAGTCAATTTCCTGCAAAGGGGGAAGTCAAAAGTCAAGAGAATGTTCAGATTAAATGTATTGCTATTTTGAATCAGGAAAATGTAGTAAAAGGTTTTGGAATGTCTGGTTTTCCTCGTGCTGATGTAGCTAAATTATTAGGAGCAGAATATGAATTTTCAGGCTGGAAAGGATATATCGAGGTTAAAAGTGAAAAGTCAAAACTTAAAAGTCAAGAGAATGTTCAAATCTCAGCCAAGGAAATTCTAACAGCTTATGTTAAATTGAAAAATCGTCAAGATTGGATAGCTTTAACAAATCAACATAGTTTTGATGGTGGTAGTGCATTATAATGATGGTGTGTTGTAATTATTTTAGTCAATTACAATTGCAGTGAGAGTATTTGACTCCCTTGCTTGGTATACCATTACTATAGGAATCCTAAATATAGCAATTCATACATAGGTTATAATATTTTTGTTCACAAATAATTTACGATTTCTATATGCATAACTACTGTTTTAATAAATTTAAAAATTGTCAATATAGTTTTGATAAGTCAGAATTGAAATCGCATAATAGACTTTTCCCAAAAACAAAAATAAAATTAATTATGAACGAGAAATTATTAATTGCTGCTCTCTATTTCCTATTCCCAAATCCCTATTCTTTGTTTTATGGAGATATCTAATACATACCTCAGTTTTGTAATTCCTGTTTATAACGAAGAAGTTACAATCAAACCCTTGTTTGAGAGAATTTTGGATGTAATGAATTTAGGGGAAATTGATAGTTATGAAATAATTTTTGTCGATGATGGTAGTAGGGATCGCTCTTGGATAGAGATTAATGAATTAATTAAAAAATATCCACATAAAGTCAAAGGAATTAGATTAAGAAGAAACTTTGGTAAATCTTCGGCCTTATCTGCTGGATTTAAAAAAACTAGAGGGAACATTATTTTTACTTTAGATGCAGACTTACAAGATGATCCGACGGAAATACCTAAATTTTTGGAAAAGTTAGACTCAGGATATGATTTAGTTTCCGGATGGCGAAAACATCGTAATGACCCTCTTTCTAAAACATTACCCTCGAAATTATTTAATGGAGTTACATCAGTTTTAACGGGAGTCAAATTACATGATTTTAACTGTGGCTTCAAAGCTTATAAAAAAGAAGTATTAGACTGTATAAAAGTCTATGGAGAATTGCATCGTTATATTCCGGTATTAGCTCATAGTTTAGGGTTTAAAATTACTGAAGTTGCTGTCAGACATCATTTGCGGAAACAAGGAAAATCTAAATATGGTTTAGAACGTTATACTCGTGGATTTATTGATTTATTAACGGTTTTAGCAACTACCTATTATTTACATAAACCAGGTCATTTATTTGGTAGTTTAGGATTATTATTTGGTGTTATAGGAATGACACCTTTGGGATATTTAATTGTACTTTGGTTTATGGAGATTCGACCGATAGGTACTCGCCCTTTATTTTTATTTGGAATTTTGTGTATCATTCTGTCTGTACAGTTAATATCTTTAGGAATT
>JAKQYE010000451.1 GCA_023356605.1 Trichodesmium sp. MAG_R02
ATTGTAATTACTTGTAAGTCAGTTTTCCTGAGTCTATGCTGTGGGTTAATTAAGCGATCGCAAGATTTTGGGAGGATTTGAAATAATGCAACCCTAACCCAAACTCACCAAAAAAAACAGATCATATCTATCACTTATTTTATGGCCAAAGCTTATATTATCCTTTGCTTCTAAATTTCAAGTTTTCCTTCCTTCTTAGTAGATTATTTGAAGACCCCAAAATTTAGTCTAAACTCCAGTCTAAAGGTTCCGAAATTAGCCAATAAATTCCCAAATTTTGACCGATACAATATTGTTGATTTGGATAAATTTTTTCTAGTACAGGTTGAATTCAATCTGCTAATATACTGATTTGGGGATAGTAAAAACTACTTATAAAAGTACCGTAAACAGCTATAGCAGTCCTAAATCGGTTGCGACACTTCAAAAAGCAAATAAAACTTTTAAAACTCTTACCTATTCTCTATTCCCTGTTCTCTGTTCCCTAAAAAGCAGTGGGATTTTTGCCACAAATAAAATAGGATTGCCAAATCAGCTATTAGCGAAAAAGTTGTAAAATATTACATTTTATCAATCTTTTAAGACTTTTTTATAGCACTATAGTTAAGTCATCAAAAATAATGTAGAGATATGTCTAGGCACATCTCTACAAAAGTTAACTGAAAAAGTTTTCGTAGTTTCTAGAAAAGTCTATCTACTATGGTCTATGACTACGACGAATTTCTGTAATTTGGTCTGCCATTTCCAGAATCACTTCAGGCATATTTGGTCCAGTCAAAATTACCTCTAAATTACGAGGGCGGTTTTCTAGAAAATCTAATACTTCATTCTCAGAAATTAAATCAAAATTAATAGCTAAACTCAGTTCATCAAGAACTACCAACTCATATTTTTCTTCGGATACAACTTTTTGAGTGTAGTGCCACAAATCTAGTAGTGACTTTTTCTGTCTTTCATCTATATCTGGCGTATCGATACAACCAGGAAGATCGCAGCGAACCCAATTCAGATTTTGCCCTAGTTGTATTGGTTGTCTATATCCTTGATTAATTCCCCCTTTAAGAAACTGCACAATTAATACAGGTGTTCCCTGGCCAGCTATTCTCAAAGCTTGAGCCATAACATCAGTAAAGAAATTGCGTTGACCACTTGTGAATACCTGCACCAGACCAGAAACTGTATATGGTAGGTCACTGGAAACGTTTAGAGAAGGGGTTTGTAATTGTACAACCATTTATGTTTGTTAAAATTTGAGATCTATTTTGGATAATATATTGATTTTCCAACTTGTAAGCTGGACTGAAAGCTTGTCCTTGGACAATATTTACTTTACAATATATAGTGCTTTTTATTATTATATGACAAATTTAACACTATATATGTGTTCGATTTGAAGAGGATAGAAAAAATAAAGTCAGAAATTAAAAGTTGTTTTTGTCACGGTATGGAGATGAGCAACCCTCCAAAAACATTTTGGCAAGACGGGGTTTTAGACCTAATTGTTTTGATTAAGTATAGAAACTTCTATAAACGATATTAAATGCGTTCTATAGAAAAATTAACTGCACATTGTATACATTGTGACTAATAAAATTGATGGATTGTGAGACTAATAATTTTAGGTAGTCTAGTTGCGGAAAAAAGAACTCAAACAGAATTACTATGTTAATTAACATCTATAGATTTAAAATAAATCTGTTTGTGATATACTGAGGGAGGTAGTGAATACTAAGGTAACATTGAGCTAGATAGCATAATCTTTAGAATTGGTTCTGAAATCCTTATTCTCCCGTTCCAAAATTGGTGTTTTTGGAGAGGTCTATTGAAGAAGGGGTCATTGGTCAGCACTCAGCAATCAGTAGGATCATTTTTTTGAAAAGATGAGAAGGGGACTTGAACTCGGAAATACTAAAAGCTGATAGTTACAGGACTTACGCAGTACCGCTATATATAGTGTATTTTTGATAATTATCTTAGATATTTACACTACAGTTAGTACCTTTCCGTAAGTCCTGAGTTAGTTAAGTAGATAAACCAGTAGTTGATAACAAAATAATTTATTATGCCTTGGCAACGTCCAGATGGTAGAAAATCAAACCAATTACGCCCTATTAGTTTTGAATTAGATTACATTAAATTTGCTACTAGTTCTGTTTTAACCAAGTTTGGTGAGACAAAGGTACTTTGTACTGTCACTATCCGACCAGGAGTACCGAAATTTTTGGCAGATACAGCTCAGGGTTGGTTAACTGCAGAATATAGAATGTTACCTGGTGCAACTCCCGAGCGCCAACAACGAGAATTTATGAAGCTATCTGGGCGAACCCAGGAAATTCAAAGGTTAATCGGACGTAGCTTAAGATCTGCTCTAGATATGAATTTATTAGGGGAGCGCACCATAATAGTAGATGCTGATGTTTTGCAAGCAGATGCAGGTACTCGCATTGCTTCTATTACTGGGGGATTTGTGGCAGTAGCAAATGCTATGAGCAAGTTAATAAGCCAGGGAGAGTTGGAGCGATCGCCGATTTTGCATCAAGTTGCTGCTGTATCAGTAGGGTTATTAGAAGAAGAACCTTATTTAGATCTCAATTATACTGAAGATGTTGTCGCAGAAACTGATTTTAATGTGGTGATGAATGACAAGCCAGCTTTAGTTGAAGTTCAGGGAACAGCAGAAACAGGTAGTTTTAGTCGTGCTCAACTTAATAAAATTTTAGATTTAGCAGAAGTAGGAATTAAAGAATTATTTATTGCCCAAAGTAAAGCTATCTCTTGATTAGGTGCAAGTTTTCTCAAATGCTTCCAGAAAAACCTTGTTGATGGCTTGCTGATTCACTTTTAAAGTATTGAGCTCACGGGCTGACTTGTAAGCTTAATGGTAGATACAGTAATCATTTGAGACAATAAGTTGAATAATAATTCAATTTAAAAAGGAATGGGATTTTGAATTTGGGAGGTAGCGATCGCCAATTCACTCTTATCCATCC
>JAKQYE010000452.1 GCA_023356605.1 Trichodesmium sp. MAG_R02
TCTAAAGGGGTTTCCTCTGGAGAATTTCAATTACTTGGTAAATTTCTAGGAGGTATTTCTCGGCCTCGATAAAACTGTTTTTCTAATTTACTTAACAGTAACCAAGAAACAACTCCAACAGGCAAAGTTAAAATCAAAAAAGTCATCAATGTTATATTAAAATTTTCTAAAATCAACAGTAGTAAAAATATAATTACCCACATAAATGAAGTCAGGAGTATGACTCCAACTTTTATTCGTTGTAAATTTCTTAAAGCTGTGCGACAACTACTACATTTTTTAGTATGAGAATGATATCTGTCTAATAATATTTCTGAATTTAGAGCAGAACTTAAAGTTGTATTAGGAAATAATTGAGCATTATATTTATTCACCCAAGAACGCAATTCAAATACAAATAAATCTGCTTTTGTAGGTAAATAAAAAGCTTTAGAAAAACTAGCACTACCACCCTTTGCTTCTAAATATCGTTCTTGATAATGTAAAAAAATTTGGTCATCTTCCAATACTCCATTTTGCCCGATATGAGAATACCAACGGGGGGTTAACTGAATAAGAAATTTCGGTAGGGGGGAAGAAAATTTAAAAGGGAAACGGGCAAATAAACGACATTCTCCTTTACGAATAGGTGTTGCATATACAACCGTTAATGTACGACCAAATTGTTTATAAGTAAGGTCGTGCCACATCATTCCAGGAGCGATAAAAGTAGTTTCTTGTCTTCCTAAAGTTCCTTTTCTTGGACCTTCTTCCCAGACCCCTTTAAAACCCCATTTTCCAGATTCTAATATTTCTAGTTCTACAGGAGCAACATTAGTGCGGTTTCCTACAGTACGATGATGAGTATAAGGAATATGACTGGCATCTAAAACATTTTCCATTAATGTTAAACCATCATAAGGTAGGTCTCGAAAAGTATTTAAACAAATCCATTCATTAGAATTTTCATCTAAAACATCAACTTTAGGAATAGGTGTTTGAGCAGCATTTTCGATTTTTCCTGCATAGACAAATAAAAGACCTTGACAAACTTTTGTAGGCAGAGATTTAACTTTTGCTCTTGATGATTTTTCGGCCTTTCCTCCTATAATTTGTTGAGGAATAATTTCACAGTTTCCTTCCCCGGAAAATGCCCAACCATGATAGGGGCATTCTAAACATCCAGCTTCATTAATTCTACCTTGAGAAAGGGGTGCTAAACGATGGGGACATTGATCTTCAAATACTCGCCATTGATGGTTTTTTTCTTCCCACCAAATCACAATATCTCGTTCTAATAATGTAAATGGTGTAGGCTTAGTTTTCTCTAAGTCTTCTACATAATGAACTGGGTACCAAACCTCTTGCCAATCAAAATATTCTGGGTCTTTTCCACCTGCAGTTAAAGGGATATTGTGGAATTTTTTCATAGTGTTAGTAATCATTAGAATATTAGTTATTTGAATTATGCTACTTATATGGAGGCTTTCAGAAATGTAGAACACACTTCTTTGAACAAAAACCTTTGTAGGGATTTTCCTAGGAACGCCCCTACAGTTATCTACCATCATAACTACTAACTTTTATCCACAGGTTGTTAAAAATCAACTACAAGCCCACGACAATTAAGAATAGCTCTTTGAGCAGCGACCATTAACCTGAAATTATCTTTTTCTTCTATGGAATCATCTCTTTTTAACAAAAGCAAATATTGTTTTGATTGATTTAAAAGAAGCTTATGAGTGCTGATAAAATTTTTTAAGATCTTGTTCTGTGTGGGAGTGAATTTGTATTCTTGCCAGGATGGGAAGTTTACAGATTCTATCAATTCAATAGCTCTATCAATCAATAGAATATTTTTAACTTTTTCTGTTTTATAGATTAACATGATTCTTTTTAATAAGTCTTCTAAAGAAGACATTTTATTGTTGAAATCACGACCCAATATCCTTGAAGAAGAATTATTGATTTTGAGAAATTCCATTTTCGATTTTTTTAAATAGAACTATAATAATATTCTGACAATGGTCAACCTAATTATTATAACAAGGCAATATTTAATCAGTATTTTTATGGATACTCAGATTGTTAATCAAAGTCATTTGAGCTATCAGTTATTAGTACTAAATGCTCAAGGAATTTATGCGTCTATATAAATTTGTATTATAGATAGTTAAGTTTTGATTTCGGTAGATAGTAGGGGGTTTCTATAGTAGCTCCGATAAAGGGTTCTGATTGTGATTTGAGCTCATCAATTTGAATAGTATAGCAACAGGACTTACGCCAAGAAACCCGGTTTATACAGTAAATGATTGTTTTTAACACATAAATATCTACGAGAAACCGGGTTTCTCAGTTTGCCTGCGTAAGTCCTGAGCAAGTAAATAGTCTTTATCTATAAATTAAAGATGAGATAGATTTCTCATCTATCTCATCTTTTTGATTGTTAGATTATAATTATCGGTTTGGTGAACACCTGTAACAAATTAAGTTTCTGGAAACCGATATGAAATTTTTAGAAACCGTTACGACCCCAGATTACCATCGAAATAGAGAAACCGAACAGAACTAAAACGGAAACCCAACCTAATGACAAAATATCCATATTATACTCAAAAAAAAAAGAAAGATTTACTCTAAATTCTATGATATTTTATTTATGGCATTTTGACTATGAGGTTAGGAAATATGATAGATTTGTCCCTTTATAAGGTCAAGCAAGAATTAGTAGGGTCTTTGAAATGGGATGGAGTTATATCATGTTCGGATAGTCAGTAATCCAAATGTATATGATTTGTAGTAGGGTAAGAGGCCTAAGTCCTGGTCATGGCCCAACAATCAGTAATAAAAAAAATTTCTCTGGTATTGTAAAATATATTAATATTATTTGTGTTGAGTTTCTACAAGTTTGCTATGGTCCACCATAGGTGGCAGGTGTTAGGTGGCAGGTGTTAGGTGTTAGGTGGCAGGTGTTAGGTGGCAGGCGGCAGGTGTTAGGTGGCAGGTG
>JAKQYE010000453.1 GCA_023356605.1 Trichodesmium sp. MAG_R02
TAAAAAGCCAAATTAGTCCTACAGGTTTTGTCTGATTTGATATTTGAGGAGTCTTTCTGTAATCTCAAAAGATCCGTTTTGAAATTACAGACTCATAGCAAGAGGACTTACGCAGGCAAACTGAGAAACCCGGTTTCTCGTAGATATTTATATGTTAAAAACAATGATTTACTTTCTTAACCGGGTTTCTTTGCGTAAGTCCTGAGCAATTTTCACTCATGTAGACGACAAAACTTCTGCTCTCTGTATAAGTGCATAAGTGCCTTTAAGTCAAAATATTTGTATTTTTGAATAATGAAAACTGCTATAATATTAAGAGTTAGCATTAAACAGCCACAAAATTAACCAACTTTCCAGGAACCACAATCACCTTCTTAATCTCCTTACCTGCCAAGTTGCGCTGGGCTACATCTGACTCCAGTGCCAACCTTTCCAAAGTTTCCTTATCTGCTTTTGCAGGCACCTGAATAGTTCCCCTAGTCTTACCTTTAATCTGAATTACCAATGTAATCTCATCTACCACTAAAGCTTCTGGATCAAATTTCGGCCAAGCATGACTATGTACTGAACCAAAATTACCAGCAATTTGCCATAATTCCTCACTCAGGTGTGGCGCAAAGGGCGCCAATAACAACAGCAAAGTTTCCACAGCTTCAGCATAAATAGGAGAATCTTTGCAACTAGCATCACCGAGAGCATTACTTAATTTCATCATCTCAGAAACAGCAGTATTAAATTGATAATCTCCATCTAAATCTTCCGTTACTTCCTTGATAGCAGTATGCACCGCACGTCGCACATCTTTCTCTGGTTTAGTTAACTCCCCACCAAACCTATTTTTTATCCAAGTCAAACCTTTCTGCAAATCATCCTTAGTCTCTTGTTGAGTTTCAGAATAATTTAACTTAGCTTCTATTGCTACCAACACATCATCAACAGGATAAACCTTCAATATATTTCTAAGTTTCAACGCAGAAATATTTTTAGTGATTTCAGTAATCAAATACCGAGACCAGCCCAAATCTTTCAATTCTGCTTGAGTAATACCATGATTTTTTGCCTTCAACTCACTAAAACTATAATTTGCAGCAAATTCCGTGACCATTGACCAGACTCGGTTCAGGAAACGAAACTGCCCTTGTACATCAGCATCATCCCACTCTAAATCTTTTTCCGGTGGTGCTTTAAACAAGATAAACATCCGCGCCGTGTCCGCACCATATTTTGCCATTACTTCTAAAGGATCCACACCATTATATTTAGATTTAGACATCTTCTCAAAGAAGACTTCTAATTTATCCCCAGTTGTGGGGTCTTTCGGTTCTTGCGGGTTAACATCTGCAAACGGAATATATTTACCAGTCACCGGGTTTTTGTAAGTAACACCTTGTACCATTCCTTGAGTCAACAAATTTTGGAAAGGTTCGTCAAAATCACACAAACCTCGATCGCGCAAAACCTTAGTAAAAAATCGCGAATACAACAAATGTAAAATCGCGTGTTCGATACCTCCCACATATTGATCTACAGGCAACCAGTCATTAACAATTTTCGAGTCAAACACCTGTTGTTCATTTGTCGCATCTGGATAACGCAGGTAATACCACGATGAATCAATAAAAGTATCCATCGTATCAGTTTCCCGTTTTGCTGGAGTACCACAACTAGGGCAAGAAACATTTACCCAATCTTCCAATTTTGCCAAGGGTGACGGACCACGACCAGAAAATTCTACACTTTCGGGCAACTTTACGGGCAAATCTTCATCTGGCACAGGTACAGCACCACATTTCGGACAGTGAATAATAGGTATTGGTGCGCCCCAGTAACGTTGTCTAGAAATTAACCAATCTCGCAGACGATATTGTACGCGACCTTTGCCATAACCTTCATCTTCAGCAAGTTCAATAATTGCTTTTTTAGCAATAGTAGATTTTTCTCCATTAAACGGACCGGAATTAACCATAACCCCAAGATCAGTATAAGCTTCTGTTAGTTTATGATCATCATTGGAGTCATCAGGGACAATTACAGTTTTAATGGGTAAATTATATTGTTTGGCAAACTGGAAGTCGCGGACATCGTGAGCGGGGACCCCCATAACAGCCCCTGTACCATATTCATAGAGTACATAGTCGGCGATCCAGATGGGAACTTCCTCGTTATTGAATGGGTTGATAGCTTTACCTCCAGTAGGAACACCACGCTTGGGTTTATCTTCGGCGGTACGTTCTAATTCACTTTCAGCAGCTACTTCTTTAATGAAAGTTTCCACAGTAATTTGTTGTTCTGGGGTTGTGACTTGTACTGTTAAAGGATGTTCCGGAGCTAAAACAATATAACTAACCCCATAGACAGTATCGGGTCTAGTGGTGAAGACTCCGATTTTTTTATTCATCCCCACTATGGGAAATTCCAGATAAGCTCCGACGGATTTTCCGATCCAGTTTGCCTGCATCAGTTTAACTCGTTCTGGCCAACCAGGCAATTTATCCAAATCATTGAGGAGTTGTTCAGCATAGTCAGTAATTTTGAAGAACCATTGACGTAACATTTTACGTTCGACTTTGGCCCCAGAACGCCAGGAACGGCCTTCTCCATCTACCTGTTCGTTGGCCAGTACAGTTTGGTCGATAGGGTCCCAGTTAACCGCAGATTCTTTTTGATAGGCCAGACCAGCTTGGAAAAATTGCAGGAATATCCATTGAGTCCAACGGTAGTATTCGGGGGTGCAAGTAGCGACTTCTTTATCCCAGTCGATGGAAAAACCCAAACGTCTTAGTTGTTCTTTCATTTGGGCAATATTTTCCAGAGTCCATTTTGCGGGTGGGATACCCCGGTCAATAGCTGCGTTTTCTGCGGGGAGTCCAAAAGCGTCCCAACCCATGGGGTGCAGGACACGATAACCTTGCATCCGTTTGAGTC
>JAKQYE010000454.1 GCA_023356605.1 Trichodesmium sp. MAG_R02
AAAAAAACAACTGAAGTATGTCTCAAAAAGATTAACTATTATAGACTTGCTAATAGATAAAAATACAAATCTAAAAAGTCTGAGTAAAAGATGATATAAAACTTTGTTATTATTGAGTGAATTACAATATAGCAGTCCGCGCATAGGTTGCGACAAATCAAAAAGTAAATAAAACTTTTAAAACTCTTACCTATTCTCTGTCCCCTAAAAAGCAGTAGGATTTTTGACATGAACACTCATGGGATTACTATAGATGTTTGATAATCATAAACAGGGAATAGATCACCGAATAGTAACTAGGTAAAGCTGGAAAAAAACGGAATTTGCAGCAAAATATCTGCAACTTGTATAGGAAATATGATTCAGCTTATTCGACAATTTCCTTTCTATATATAGCTTTTAACTAGCTTTTTACCAAATGAGGCCTAGAGCTTATGGCTTTAAATTGATACAACTTGACCAATTTCTTCTCTAGGTATAACTTGAATTATAAATACAACTTCAATATACCTAAACAGCTAAAAAATGAATGTAATTGGCCAAGAATTTCAACCAATAGCAGCGATCGCCACAACCCCCACAGCAGCAAAATTATTACAACCTATTTGCCAAACATTGGAAGCTACTCTCTGGATACCAAACTTTTGCCAAAAAACTGTAAACCTCTCTCTCAACACCCAAGTTTATACCGACTCTCTGAAAAATCATCTGGTAAATATTTGGCCAGACTATAATGCTATTATTTTTTCTCTTGCTAGCGGTGCAGTAGTACGTTTAATTTCTCCACTGTTGCAAGATAAATATCACGATCCAGCAGTAGTTGTCCTCGATGAAGCAGGTAAATTTGTCATTAGTTTATGTAGCGGACATCAAGGAGGCGCCGATAAACTAACCAATATTCTCGCTCCCCTCCTCAATGCTACTCCAGTTATTACAGGCGCATCTCATAATTTAGAATTACCAGGCATCGATATTTTGGGTAAACCTTTTGGTTGGCAACGTGGGGAAGGTGACTGGAATAAAGTTAGTGGAATTATTGCTAGAGGAGAAACTGTACAAGTGCTTCAGGAAGCAGGTTCCATATTGTGGCAAAAACATCTACCACATCAACATCCATTTTACTTTGGATTTCCCAAAATAGGTGAAGCATCCCCAACTCCCAAAGCCAGAATTTGGATTAGTTTTACTCAACACCAGTTTTCGCCAGATTCAGATTTACCAAAAGTTCAGTGGCACCCACGAGTTTTATGGGTAGGAGTTGGTTGCGAAAGAGGAACTTCTAAAAAGTTAATTGCCACTGGTATTGATAAAATATTTTCTACTCATCATTTGGCAGTAAGAGCGATCGCTGGTATTGCCACTATTAATATTAAAGCTGATGAAATAGGATTACTAGAATTTTGTCAGGAAAAAAATTTACCTTTGCGGACCTTTTCAGCAGAATTATTAAACTGTGTTGAAGTACCTAATCCTTCTAATATTGTTGCAGCAGAAGTGGGAACTACTAGCGTGGCTGAAGCAGCAGCTATTTTAGGAGCAAAGCAACAGCAAGACATAAATTTTCAACAGGGATACAACAATAATTCTTCCCCCATTTTTGAACAGGGGGAAATAAGAGACAATAAACAGGAATCAAAATTACCTTTACAAGGAGAACTTCAGGAGGAAAAAAAACAATTAAAATTCTCCACAAATTTATTAGTTAGTAAACAAATATTCCGCCTAGAATGCGAACCAGGAGCAATGACTATTGCTATTGCTTTAGCCGAGAAAGAATATACAGGTAGAACCGGAAAATTATTATTAATTGGTACAGGTCCTGGTCAACTAGACCAGATGACATCCGCAGCTAAAACTGCCCTTAGTTATGCAGATGTTGTGGTTGGTTATTCTCTTTATATTGATTTAATCAAACCTTTATTCAATCCTGGACAAATAGTCGAAAAAATGCCAATTACTCAAGAAAGACAACGAGGAGAAAGAGCAATTGAATTAGCCAACTTCGGTTTAACTGTTGCAGTAGTTTCTTCTGGAGATTGTGGAATTTATGGTATGGCAGGATTAGTTTTAGAACAGCTTCGAGCTTCTTGTTGGGACGGCAAAATTCCGGCAGTAGAAATATTTCCAGGAATTAGTGCTTTACAGTCTGCTGCTTCCAGAGTTGGTGCACCTTTGATGCACGATTTTTGTGCTATTAGTTTGAGCGATTTATTAACACCTTGGGAGGTAATAGAAAAACGTTTGATTGCTGCTGCAATGGCAGATTTTGTAGTGGCAATTTATAATCCTAAATCTCAGAATAGAACCGAACAATTAATTAAGGCAGTCAAGATTTTTTTAGAATATCGTCAACCGGAAAATCCAGTCGCAGTTGTTCGCTCTGCTTATCGAGAAAATGAAGAAATTACTTTAACAAATTTGGATAAATTATTAGAAGTTTCAGTTGATATGTTGACTGTAATTTTAATAGGTAATCAATCTACAGGAATTTATAATAATTGGATGATTACACCCAGAGGTTATTTAGGGTGAGAGGTAGATGGGGAGACAAAAAGAAGTTCAGATTTCACAAGCTCAATATTAGCAAGATTTAATTATGGATATAGATATATTATTAGCATTACAGCAGGTAGAGAACTTGAATTACTCCCCCCCCCAAATTCAACGCAAAATTAAAGCAGACGATCGCTACAAAGTTTCCATCAGAGAAGATTCAATAATTATATAAAAAATTGGGCCTCAAATAACAAATTTTTATCACTGATTATCCGGAAATGATATTACCCCGTAGATTTTATTCAATACTCTGAGTTACAACTAGGGGCAGAAATGGAAAATGTTGATTAAGCAAGTTATTATTAACTATTCTCCACTCATTACTGTATTTAAAAGTCAGTAAGCTCATTTATTACCT
>JAKQYE010000455.1 GCA_023356605.1 Trichodesmium sp. MAG_R02
GTTGCCTCTTTGTTGACCATAGACTAGGGCTACTTCTGAACGGTCAAAGGGGGTGAGTAGGTTTTCTAGCCAGTCAAAGTAGAGGGGATAAACGTAGGCGCTGGGGATGACTATAATGTCTCCGGTGGCGGCGCCCCAGCCGATGTTGAGGGCGCAGCCAAAGGAGAACTCTTCTGGGGTGATACTGAGTATTTTTACTGGGTAGCGGGAGGCGATGGAAACTGTGGCATCGGTGGAGCCGGAGTCAACTATAATAATTTCTCGATCTGTGAGTGTTTGTTGAATAATGCCACTGAGGAGGGGACCTATGTGCTGTTCTTCGTTGTAACAGCGGATGACTAGGGAGCATTTAGCCATGTTTTTAGTAAGTTTTCTGGTTTTTGGTGTGAAGTTGAAGTTTTAGATAAATATATTAAAGATAATAGTGTGGTTTTTGATCTAGGTGCGAATTTAGGAGCTTGGTCTTTGAAAGTTCTGGAAAACAAGAAAAATGTTAACCTTCATTTATTTGAGGCGAGTCCTTAAACCTATCAGTCGCTCCTACAAAATATGGCTAATTATATTGACGCAGAAAAGTTATTTTTAAATCAGTTTGCTATATCCTCACAAGATTCATTTCAAGCATTTAATTTTTATGAAAATCACCCAACTTTGAGTGGTATATACCGAGGAGATATAAAGCTGGAAGAACGACTAAAGCTAGGAGTTCCTAAGTCTATATCTGTACCAACAACAAGTTTAGATAGTTATTGTGGAACTATGGATATTAAACGGATTAATTTTATAAAAATTGATGTAGAACGTGCAGAATTAGATGTGATTTTTGGAGCAGAGCAGTTACTGAAGAAAGGGAAAATTGACTATCTCCAGTTTGAATATGGTGGAACTTATTTAGATGCTAAAACTACCCTCAAGGAAGTCTTTGAATATTTGCAGGGTATGAAATATCTCATATTCAAAATTTTAGACGATAAATTAGAGTACAAACCTCAGTTTTTGCCGGAATATGAAAATTACAAATATAGTAACTTTTTGGCAGTAAACGAACAGTTTAAAGCTAAGATTTTAGGAGAAAAAATACAGATGTTTGATTGACAAGCACTCTGTGAAAAATATTCCGTCAAAGTCAAAGGAATTATTCATGTTGGGGCCCATGAAGGCAAAGAACTTAAGAAATATCAAGAAATGGGAGTTGAAAAAGTTCTGTTTATTGAAGCTAACCCTGTTGTTTTTGAAAGCTAGAAAAGTAAGATAGCAAAAGCTCCAAATGTAGCAGCAGTGAACTATGCTATTAGTAACAAAAATGGTACAGTTAATCTGGGAGTAACTTCTCAAGACAAAGTAGTTCTATTTTGCCATTGAAACCCCATCAAGAAATTTATTCTAATATCACAGAAACCCATCAAGTAACAGTAGAGTCAATCACATTAGATAAACTTTTAGAAAAATTAGACACTCAACCTTTAGAATTTAATTTCCTCAATATTGATATTCAGGGAGCGGAACTTTTAGCACTATCAGGAGCAACTAATTTACTTAAGCATATTCAAGCTATTAATACTAAGGTTAATTATGAAGAGCTTTATGAAAGTTGCGCTTTAATTGATGAAATTGACGATTTTTTAGAAAATTTTAGTTTTGAAAAAGTCGCAACTACTACTCCATTCCATCCATCTTGGGGAGATGCTTTTTATGTCAAAAAACCTACTATTACAATGTCAACCCTTGGCAAAAATGGAAGGTTTGGCAATCAAATATTTCAATATGCCTTCCTAAAAATTTATGCTCAACAGCACAACTTAAATATAGAAACGCCAAGTTGGATAGGACAATATTTATTCGGACATGAAGATCCTCCTATTTCTCAAAAATTAACACAATTTCCAGAAAAGAAAGGTAGAGTAGAATTTTCACATTCTCGTGTTTTAAATTCTCCAGCGCCTCTCAAAAATGTAGACTTATGGGGATATTTTCAATACCATACAAGCTATTATCCTCAATATAAAGATTATTTATACAGTTTATTTAAGCCTTTACCAGAGATAGAAACTGAGTTGCAAAAAGCCCTAAATATTCTGGGAAGTAAAGACAAAACAGTCGTAGGGATCCACTTAAGACCTATCAAATACGATCAAAAATTTTTTTACATAACCCCTAGCGATCGCTACAAAGAATAGCTAAAAGAAATTTGGGAAACTTTGCAAGAACCCGTGTTATTTATAGCTAGTGACGACTTAGACACAGTAATTAATGACTTTGGCGAATATAATCCCGTAACCGTTAAAGACTTGAATATAGAATTGCCTAAAGCAAACTATTATCCAGATTTCTACATCTTAACTCAATTGGATGTTGTTGCTATTTCTAATAGCTCGTTTTCCTTTGTCCCTTCCATGCTGAATGAGAGAGCTAAATTTTTCTGCCGACCCTCATTATTAAATAACAAGATTATTCCCTTCGATCCTTGGGATAGTTATGTTTTATTAATCGAAAAGAAAGAAAATTTACCAAACTCAGGCTAACCCACATTCCGCACTTCAAGCAGACTACAAGCATACTATCTGAATAGCCACTTCTTGAAAAACAATAGGAGGAACAAAAACTTCCTCAAATAACTGTGGTAAAAGTTCCAAGTATTGCAAGATAGCCAAAGCAGTTAGAGGAGTAGCATCAACAACAACCTTCATAGACTAGCCAACTTATCACCCAAGTGCCGACTCGTCCTTGCCTCTTCCTCAAACTCAGTTTCTGTATAATCAATAACAGCAAAACCTTGTTCCCTAATCAGACGATAAAATTCTGAGCGATCGCATCCCAAAATCTTAGAACCAACTCCCGATGAAATTTTTCCCTCCTCATAAAGTTTACCCAAAGTCAAAACCATTACTCGTCGCTGAAAAAAA
>JAKQYE010000456.1 GCA_023356605.1 Trichodesmium sp. MAG_R02
ACGGATTGATGTTCAGTCTCTACCGTATGGTCTACGCTGTTAACCCAACAACAAGGCAGCAGGAATTTCACCTACAAGGATATAAGAGTTTTCCATGGCCGATGTTTTACCATCATGTATTAGCCTAGAAGGCTTGTTATACCTACTTTACAGTGGCTTTCAAGCCAACAAGTCGCACAGAAAGTATTGTATCGACTATTTTTGTGGTGGTAGGCTTACACTCACATCAAAAACTTTTGATAATGACCACCTTTATTCTATGGGACTAAAATCTTGTGAGTAGAGTGATTCAGAATATTTTACTTTGGTAAGGTAGAATCCGGAGCGGGCAAAATGCAGGTACTAGTAACATTTAATCTAATTATAGTGATAATATCCAGCAGAATCCGGGATTGTACACCATATAAGTGGTACTGGGTAAGTTATGATAATTTAACCAGTCAAAAGAGCAAAAATGAATATTTTGGATGAACTAGACGATTTTATAAATCAAACATGCATAGTCAAAAGAAATAAAAAGATCCTTGTCAGTTAAAATGATTTTGTCAGGGAAATTCTACCATGAAATTAAAGAATTATTAATAGTGCCACACGTCCCTTAGTGAAGGCACTATCTGCTACAGGAAAATTAATTAATGGTCTGGACGGAAGTGTAGTTGCTCCTATGTTTTTTGCTGTCAACAGAACTCCCAGGTTCGTCAAAAAGACTTTAACCCTCACTTTTTTATGTTCTATGCAATTAATTTGTTGGCTAAAATTCTGATGATGATTCATGTATCTTTCTGTGCTACATTATGAAGTGCGGAATGTGGGCTATAAATAAAGACTCTGTTATTTTTTCATAATCTTTATTTGTCATAGTTATTTTTGATAAATCCAAGCATTAATTTCAAGATCATTATTTTATTTCTACTTTTTCAGTCTTGGTGGAATAGTATGTCGATCAACACCATATATATCGGCAGCTATAGACATCTTAAGCTCTAAATTTTCTAATTTTTTTAACTTATATTTTTTCCTTCTAGGTTTAAATGGTTGAATATTTAAAGCATGAATAATTTCTTGAGCAACTGCTTTTGCCAATAGTGGTGGAACTGAATTACCAACTTGTCTAAAACCATGCCATTTTGTCACATGAAATCTAAACCAATCAGGATATGAATGTAGTCTTGCTGCTTCTCTAACTGTGATACATCTGGGTGTAAATGGGTGTATTGGTCTAGGAGAAGTATATGCACCTCTACTACTTGGTGTTCCTGCTCTGAGTGTGTTAGAAATACCGTAAGGATTGAGTCTATGAAAGTGACTTACTGGCTCAGTTTTTCCTGGCGCTGTAGCATCAAATCTTGCTATTGATTTTTGTGTATGTCTTGTCCGTAAACTAGAAGTTAATATTGTCCGATCATATTCACGTTTATAAGAATAATCATTATTCAAACGTTTAAAACTACACAGTTTTTTAGCATATTCACTGGGTTTACTATAATCATTTTCGGCTTTTACCCAATCTATTTCTAATAATTCTGGATAATTTTCTACTTCTGGTAAATCTCCTATTGCATCCCAGACAGTTATATAGTTTTCTGATTTTTTATGTGTTTGAATTTGAGGATAATTTGGTAGTGTTAAACCATTTTGACATCCTAGTATAAATAATCTTTCCCGGTGCTGTGGCACACCATAATTGACAGCATTTAAAATTTTGTAAGGTAGCTGTACTTGATAACCATTTTTAGAGAATTCATCAATTACTTCCTCAAGGATAAACCTGTGTTTTCCTATAGTTAAGCCCTTCACATTTTCTATGACAAAATATTTAGGTTTTAATTCTAAAACTATTCGTAAAAAATGAGACATAAGTGCATTACGAGAATCGTCTAAAGCCCGTTTTCCAATAAGAGAAAATCCTTGACATGGAGGAGCTCCAAAAATCACATCAATTTCTCTATTGGGAATATTTAATTCCTCTCTAATTTTATCCCCTGTTAAACATAAAATATTATGGCACAATATCGACCAAAAGGGAAAATTAAACTTATGAATAGCACAGTGAATAGGGTCTAATTCTACGGAAATAGGTATATCAAATCCTGCTTGTTCAAATCCCAGAGTCATACCTCCTGCACCTGCAAATAAATCAATACCAATTGGTCGTTGCATAGAAAATCTTTAGATTTACTCAGGACTTACGCAAAATATGAAAATATACACCATATGTAGGGGTTAACGACCGTTAACCCCTACTAGATATAGTGGTTCTGCGTAAGTCGTGTTACTATTAATCGTAATTAAGTTAAACTTTTGCTATTATATTACGTCGCTCAATTATAGTAGGGATGTTCCAGGGAAGGTCCCTACTGGGTTTTGGTTATGATATCAAATCTGTTAACTTAGCAGTAGTATAATTCCTTCAATCATGATACAATTGCTAGGGACTGTCTGGAAATTCGTCCCAACAGTATGGACCATTATCTTTAATATCGCATTACGAAGATACGTTTTAGGAGTTATTGAAGTAAGGTTCAATATACTTCCAATGGTTATCTACTCTGTTATTGTTTCTCTCATTTTACCTTAACCTGCTCATATCTTGCCTCGTAATGCTATGCCGGTAAGATTTACTCAAATACACCAGGACTTACGCACGGGCACTACATAAGCGTAAGGGCGAATGCCATTAGGTCCTACATATGGTGTTTTAAAGGTTGATTTGCGTAAGTCCTGTACACTATATATAACCCACATTTCGTCGAAATTGTCATGCGCTATATATGAACCTATCCCACTAATAATATGCGATTAATCCAAATATGTATAGTGGCGATCGCTAAAAAAGCATCAAAGCAAGCAGAAATACGTTCCCATCGTACAACTAGACGACGATATTTACGT
>JAKQYE010000457.1 GCA_023356605.1 Trichodesmium sp. MAG_R02
AAATGATCAAGAAAGACCAATATTAATTACAAAGGGATATTCACGTGACCATCGGCCAGATTTAAAACAATGTGTATTAGATTTGATATTTTTGTAGTGATAGTGGAATACCATTGTTTATAAGAACTGGTGATGGTAATGAATCGGATAAGGCAGTATGAGGTAAAATTTTAAGTGATGTAAAAAAACAAATAAAATTAGATAGTATTATGGTCTGTGATAGTGCCTTATTAAGCCTAGAAAATATCCAATTAATCTCAAATTTAAAATGGATAACTCGAGTCCCAATGACTTTAAAAAAGACCAAAGAAACAATTGGATCTTACCTAGAAAAAGTAAAAGTTTCCCAGGAAACAGACCCGAAAATTCAAGAAATGACTAGGGAATTTCAAAAGAAAGGATATAAGCATTTGTGCAAAGAATTTTCCAGTTGCTCAGAAAGACTTTATGCTTTTCTAAAAAGCTCGAAAATCATTTAGGAGCTACCCGCGTATTTCATTCATTACTGTAATTAAGGGTTGGGAGAGCCTAGCGGCGTGTATATCGCCTGACCACGATTCTATCACTACATATACAGCCCACATTCTGCACTTCTTAATATTAAATTGATCAGTTTTATTTATCTATCGCCACGAATTCTTTCCCTGAAAGCCTTATAGCTATGGGCATTAATTTTCACTGTCATAAAGAATTGCAAATTATTCTATCATAAAAAATTAGTTATTGATATTAAGTTATAGAATAAAGGCTTTTCCTATAAGTCTATTTAAAATGTAAACATACATAAAGATATATGAATATCCGCGGAATGTCGGATACAGGACTACCTAAAATTATAGTGCTGGCCTTTAATTGACATCCTCCCCGGCCTACAGGCACGGGGAAACAACCAAGCCGTCGCTCCGATGCAGATTTAAGTTTCACAGGCTGCCGCTACTTTGGCAGTAGTCTTAAACTTGCCGACCCGTCTGTTTTTTGTCTCGGCATGCCCGCCCGCGACTAATTATATTTCTTGTGAAGTAAAAAGCAACAAGGACATAACCTGTGAAAAAGAATTAAGTAAAAAGTCGCCCTAGAAGGGGGAGGCTTTAAACCGAATTTTCCGGTAATTTTAGATAAAGGATATTATTCATTACACATCGACATCTAAGAAAGGGCGAACGATGGGACTCGAACCCACGAGTGGTGGAACCACAATCCACTGCCTTAACCACTTGGCTACGCTCGCCATAATATTTTTTTTCTACGGCTTATAACCTTAGCATTACTAAATCATATTTGTCAACCCACTCGCCCAAAATATAAAATCTAAAACTAACCCCTTAATGAGTTATTGCATTAATCCTCAATGTCCCAAACCAGAAAACCCAGACAAAGCAGAGAATTGCCAGAGTTGCGACTCTCCCCTAATTCTCCAGGGACACTACCGTATTCTGAAAAAAGTTGGTCAGGGAAGTTTTGGCAAAACATTTTTGGCCGTAGACGAACAACATCCTCAGAAGCTCCCATGTATTCTTAAACAAATATCATTTTCCACCCTCGACCCCGAAAGCTATCAGACAACAGCTAGATTATTTCGGCGGGAGGTAATGGGGTTATCGCAGTTGGGACAACATCCACAAATTCCCGTACTTTTAGCCAATTTCCAATACAATCAAAATTTGTATTTAGTGCAAGAATATATTCAAGGTTTGACATTAAAGCAAGAATTAGAACAACAAGGTTTCTTCAAAGAAGAACAAATATGGCAACTTTTACGAGAGTTACTGCCAATATTACAATTTATTCATCAACATCAAATTATTCACCGGGATATTAAACCAGAAAATATTATTCGTCGAACTTTTCCAGCTATTAACTATCAAAAACTACCTCATCTACTAGGAGAAAATCAAGCAGTGAAAAAACTAGGAAAAGTGGGAGAAATTGTATTAATTGATTTTGGCGTGGCGAAGTTGCTGACAGGTACAGGTTTAATTCGTACCGGTACTGTTATCGGTAGCCCCGAATATATGGCACCAGAACAAACCAGAGGAAAAGCATTGCCAGCAAGTGACTTATTTAGTTTGGGTGTAACTTGTATTCATTTACTGACCGATGTGGCGCCGTGGGATATGTTTGATGTTATCAATGACTGTTGGAGATGGCGAGATTTTTTGCCAAGGGGGAGTAGTGTGAGTCAAAGTACTGGCAATATATTAGATAAGCTGTTACAAAATTCTGTGACTCAACGTTATCAGACAGCGGAAGAAGTTTTGGAGGTATTAGAGTCTCGCTCTAGTATGGTCAAGTCACCTCCAGAAAATATTGAGTCTTTGGCGTTAGTAAATCAAAAGTTACCTTTGTTACCATCAGTCCAGAGTTTGCTGGGGACGTTTATTCCACAAGTTATGGTACTGGATAAAAATGAGTTGATTTCGGCCGTGGGGATAGAGTATGGGAAGTTGCAGTATTTATTGGCAGTGCAAAAGTGGCGGGCTGCAGATATGGAAACTTGGGTGATTTTGTGTGAGGCTTTGGGGAAAAGGAGAAAAAGTTATTTGTTTCAAGATGATATTGATAATTTGCCTTGTGAAGATTTATTGACTATCGATCGCCTCTGGGTAAAATATAGTGGGGGAAAATTTGGGTTTAGGGTGCAAAAACAGATTTATGAAAGTGTGAATGAAGATTATGGAAAATTTTGTAGTCAGGTTGGTTGGTTGACTTATAATTTGCATTTTCCCGATCGCGGATTTAAATTTAGAAATTGGGCACCAGTTGGTCATTAGACATCTCCAAAAATACTCAAACGCTTATCCTAACTATCTTTAGTGGTGCGATCGCTACTTATGAAGATAGTTAATTTGTACAGTTTTATGGGCATCAGAGATACTTTGTGTTAC
>JAKQYE010000458.1 GCA_023356605.1 Trichodesmium sp. MAG_R02
AAAAAATCTTACGATCGCATAATCCAATAACCCCCCTCTTCCGACGGTTCTAACCTACCTTTTCGCTGCTCTGGGGAGGTATTATTAATTAATAGATCCCGTATATCTTCAAGTACGAGACGAGCATCAGCAAAATAACCATGTCCCAATAAAGTTACATCTATCTTAGAAACTTTGACCGTGTCTATGCCTTCCACAACAGTAACAGGGGGAAAAAAACCTGCTCGGTCATGCTGATGAATAAGCCCTGATGTTGCTAAAGCTTTGTCCTTTGATGATATGTACAATGTAGTTCGTTCTGCCAATTGACCATATCCTTTGGCCAACTCCTTAAATAAATCAATATCTACATCTGGTGCGGCTAAAATAATTTGTCCAAAAACAATATTAGTTATTGTTTGAACTTGAGAGATAATTCTTTGGACTGCTCTAAGTAAACCTCGGTTTCCCATACTATGGGCAATAATATGAATTTTCTCAATGTGGGTTTTTTCTGCTAGCTTAAGTAAAAATTCAGTCATATACTTTTCGCTGGCTTCAATACTTGCCGCATCTACGGGATATGCTAATAATTTCCCTTGAGATGGCCAACTATAAAAGGCTGTAATTCCTGGCACTTGCAGGTCAAACCCCATTTGTGCGGCTCTAATAGCTGCATCTTCAAAATTGACGTTGTATCCATGAACAAAGACTAAAGCAGACCTTTCATTTATTTCATGGTCTTTTAATTCTTGGTTGATATTTGCCCAAAATAGTTCCTCTTGGAGAATTTGCAAACTTTTAAACTGTAGTTTTAGGCGATCGTCTTTTAAAGTAATTAATCTTTTCCACCAAGGGGAACCTGTAGAGCCTATTTTATGAGATTTAGGAACAGCTACTTGACAAATACCATAGTGAAGTTTGTCATCTCTTTTTCCGGAAAAACCTTTGGATATATTCTGTATATCTACAGGTTTTCGGTTGGTGCCAAACCATAAAGGATATAGAGTTGCTGTTGTTTCTGTAGTGTCTCTTGAATTCAGAGTTCTGTTGATTTTTGTATTTCTTGGACTGACACTTTCATCTGTTTCTGCAGTGTTTTTTGGATTCAGAGATCTACTGACACTTTTTGACTCTAAAAACGATGTATCAAAAGGAATAAAATGAGGAGTTTGACTATCAGGTAATCTTAAGCGTTTAATTCCATTTATACCTAGTTTAAAAGCCTTATAATAGCCTAATTCATATCCTAAACCTTGATAAAATTCTGCAGCAAATATCAAAGCAGAATCATCACCAATCTCTTTTTTCATGCCAATAACACAACCTACCTGGTCACCCACTGCATCAGCTTTCTTAAGAGAAAAACAAGCATTAAATACAACACATTCTATAGGTTTTCCATCTTTTCCAACAATAGATAATAATTCTGATAATGTTTCGAGGGATAAAACCTTTGGCTCACCTTGACGGTTGTTTAAAATTATTTCACCTTGAGAATTGCCATGACCGCTAAAGTGAAGAATTATAGGCTGATATTGCAGCAAATATTTAGATAAATCTTCTATTAAAGCATTTTCTTCTGCATAAACAATATAGTTTTTTCCAAATTCCGTATCCTGTAGTTTTTCCCTAATTAATTCTGTTTCTTTTTTTAATTGTAGTGGCTGTGTACTTGTAGGGTTTGCTGCTAAAACCAGAACATCACATTTTTTAATTGGAGGTTTAGGGGGCTTTCCTTCTAATTCTGACTCATACTCTTGATAAACTTTTGGATTAATATTTTTAATCCCTTCAAGTAACTTCTCAATTTCTCTATGTTTGTCAGCATAATCAATTAAATTTCGGATTCTTTGACTTTTATTTTGTCCATTTGTGAATTGGCTATAAACATCAGGAAAATAATCATAAACTAAGTCGTTAAATTCTTCTTCCCCTAGACCTTGATAAAGTAATTCCCGAATGACTATTCTGAGTCTTAAATTATATAACATACGCTTTTTAAGTATTAATTATTAGGTGAACTCCGACAGCTTCTTGAAAACTAGACAAAGCTAGAAATTTGCTGTCGGTCATGGGCAACTGCAAATAAGTAAATCTCTGCAATTAGAATTATAACTCTATCAAGAAATGACCTATTCAAGACTTGCCTAAAGATATTCTATATGGGAAGGCTGTCACTAGGAGCAAATGATGTACAAGGTAAATGGTAAAAATTATGTAGTGGGGGCATCTTGTCCCTGTGAGTGGACCTCTTGATGAACTACATCCTCATAACCAAAACTTTTTTTTGTCTATAAATTCCAGATTTTCATCATACTGGACTGACACAACTAAAAATGTAGGTTGGGTAGAACGAAGTGAAGCCTAACAAAGGTTTATTATGGTTGGGTTTTGCCCCTCAACCTAAGCTACCTTTATTGCACCATTTTACCTATGTCGGTCTACTACCAATAGGGTTCATGGGCAAGTCTTAATTAATTATAGCAGTTTTCATGTCGGTAGACCACAGTAGGGACCTTGCATGCAAGGTCCCTACAAGGTTTTGGTTATGGCGATGTAGCTCATTAATTTGAAAAGCGCTGTAAAAAGTTCATACTTATGATTCCAGTTGAGCTTTAGCTCTTTGCAGTTTGGCACGAATAGCTTCTGTTCCTGGTTTTGGTGGTGTGGTAGCAATGCGAGGAAATAGGGTGCTATTTTGTGCTTCCCAATATTTTTGGAGCGCTTCTGCTTCTTGGAGTACTTTTTGATATTCTGCTTCAACTTCTGGACGGTGAGCTTGGATGTAAGATAAAGCTGCCTGAAGTTGTTCGTCGGTGAGACTGAGCATACTGCAGATAAACTGGGGCGGGTACTGGGCTGTTAAATAGTCCATGATGTCGTAGATGGTTATG
>JAKQYE010000459.1 GCA_023356605.1 Trichodesmium sp. MAG_R02
AAACATCCTTCAATTAAAATGAAGGTTATTTGACTTGAATTACTATTGGTTTTTGAATAAAAATAGTTAGGCGATTGCGTTCCGCAAAGCTGGGCTAACGCACGTGACGAAGCGTGAAGTTTGTCGAAATTGTTATCCGCTATATATAGTGTCTTTGCGTAAGTCCTGTGTAATTTTTAAACTAGATAAAAATTATTGCTGTTTTATTTTTATGATATCCAATTTGGTAATTACATGATATAATTAGCTTCTGTACTTACAAGTAGCAGAAGAAAATGACTAATTTTGTACTAACTGAAGGTGCTGACTTTTTTCCCAAACCAGGCCAAAATAATTCTGGAGACGATAGAATTAATGCTCTTGCAGGAAGAGATGTTATTGATGGTGGTTTGGGTAATGATACCATTGATGGTGGTGCCGGAGATGACCAACTTTTGAGTGTTTTTGGTAATAATATAATCATTGGTGGTGCTGGTCTGGACTCCTTAATTGCTGGAAATGGTGATGATCTGCTTGATGGTGGTAGCGACTTTGATAATTTGTTCGGAGGTGATGGCAATGATGCTTTATTTGGGGGTCGTAATAGTGACCAACTGAATGCAGGTCCTGGCAATGACTTGCTTTCTGGTGGTAAGGGTGATGATTTTCTCTTGGGTGGTGATGGCAATGATACGATCAATGGTGATAAGGGTAATGATCAGCTTGATGGGGGAAATGGTATTGACGCAATGAATGGTGGGGAAGGTAATGACACCTACATTGTTGATACTCCTGAAGATTTTATCACTGAATTAGAGGGAGAAGATGCAGGGGAAGTAGATTTGGTAATCTCTTATGTAGACTACCAATTAGGTCCTAATATAGAATTTCTCGACCTTGCTGAAGACTTTTCCAGTGGTAGATTTGGCCTCAACGGTTCTGGCAACGATCTTGATAACCGCATTGTTGGTAACCGCTTCCCGAATAAACTCTTTGGTGCAGCCGGCGATGATACTCTTGATGGTGGAGAAAGTAATGATACTTTAACTGGGGGACTAGGTAGCGATCGCTTTTCTGTTGGTTCAGATTTCTTTGGATTTTTTGGCCCTGGCTTTTTGAGTTTTGACTTTATTACTGATTTTAACAAAGCACAAGGAGATAAAATTGCTCTGAGTCAGTCATCGTTTTCTAGCATAGGGGGTACTCTGGATCAGAGTGAATTCACGATTATTACCAATGATAATGAAGCAGTAAATAATCCGGCCCTGATTATTTATAATTCTTTAAATGGTCGTCTATTCTATAATCCTAATGGTATTGAGGACAATTTTGATCCTGATGTTCCGACTTTTGGACCTCAAGAAAGAGAAGGTATATTTGCCATCTTGCAGAATACTCCAAATTTAGATGTCAATGATTTTGTTGTTACAGAGCCAGATTTTGGTTTTCTCGGTCCAATTCTAAATACTCCAAATTTAGGTGTCAATGATTTTGTCCCAGAGGTGGCCGAACCTGATATTGAAATAATCCAAGATGTTTCTAATACTACCATTTAGTTAATTAATTTCAGTATGGTCTGAGGTTCTGGTTATTTATCTTTGCTATGGAAAGTTACGGTAATTATAGTCATTTCAAATTATATTGGAAAACTTTTTCTGCTGAAACTTAGTTTATAGCCAGAAATACTTGTCTCAATCTAAATTAAAATAACTATATAACTTTTCGACCAAATATAGTCGGGACTTACATAGAAACACTATATCTAGTAGGGATGTTTTACAATGCTACAAAAACATATTGCGGAGCAAAATTGCTCTTACCCCCTACAGATGAAGTAAAATTGAACATTTTGCATAAGTCGTGATGGCATTATATCAATTTTACAAGTAGCTGCTATGGAAAAATTTATACCTGACAAAGATTTTTAGCCACTCATTCGTAATGTTCTTTTTTCAAAATGGCACTATATCATGTCCGGATTATCAGTAATCAAAAAAAATTGACGGTAAGTGCCAATTCTATCTCACTGCTAATAGCAATAGAGTCTCCTGCTAAAATCCTCCAAAATGTAAGTATTCAACCGGACATTATATTACTCCTGACCCTGAATAGACGTCTAGGAAGAAACCGGGTTTCTGGGATCCCTTGGGTAAATCATAATCAGGACTTACGCAAAGACACTATATATAGCGCATGACAATTTCGACGAACTTCACCAGGACTTACGGAAAGACAATAACTGTACTGTAAATATCTAAGATAATTGTCAAAAATACACTACATATAAATGAACTAATTGTGTATGAAATAGCTATTAATAAAATTAAATTATTCAATCTCGTTTCATTAGCTTTCGCTGATACAAGAATTGTAACCACCAGTTTTATAGTCTTTAAACATTGCTTCAATTCCCATTCTCTGACTATATATTTTTTTAATCTTTTCAGGAGATGATAAATTCGAGAGAATATGCCATTTATCTAGAACAGATTTTTGACGATATTTCTGTTTTTTATACACGAGTAAATTATATGTTCTTACTTTCAAAATTTTGGGGAATATATGATTCAATAATAGTTTGGCCTCAGCGACATTTATAGTAGTTTTAATTAAGATTGAAACAAAAATTGAGTATAATAAAATTAAGTCGACTAGTAACTATTTTGAACTATGCCTTACAGTTTAGACTTCAGACAAAAAGTAATAAATTTTGTAGAAAATGGCGGTACGATTACCAAAGTAGCTCATACATTTGGGATAGGAAGAGCTTCGATATATAGATGGTTATCTCGCCCAAAATTGTCAGCAACTATAAGGTAAAAAGTCGTCAAAGAAAATTAGATTGGAAAGAATTAGAAAAAGATGTAAAACAAAATCCAGAGTCGA
>JAKQYE010000046.1 GCA_023356605.1 Trichodesmium sp. MAG_R02
TGTGGATGAAAGTTGTTTTACTGCCAAGGATATTCCTCAGTTGTCAGACCGAGTCCATGGCATCAATATTAAGTTGATGAAGTCAGGGGGGTTAACTGAAGCAATGCGAATGGTTTATGTACCCAAAGCTTGTGGGTTGCAGGTAATGTTTGGTTGTTATTCTGACAGTTGCTGGGCAAACACAGCAGCAGCAAAACTCGCTCCACTCGCAGATTATTTAGACTTGGACAGTCATCTAAATTTCATTGACGATCCCTTTATAGGTGCAGTCATGAAAGCAGGACATTTGTTGCCAAATGATTTGCCTGGGTTGGGGATGTTACTTAAAGTAAAAAGTTAGAAGTTAGAAGTCAGAATTCCCAAGTTTTACAGTGGTTTTCAGGTTGTGAACATAAAGAGTTTTAACTCTTTAGGGACTCCCATACAACATCCCGCTTTTTGTGGTCTACTAATAATGAAAAGTGCTACAATAGAAAAAACTATAAACCTAGGGTAGATATTTCTCTAGGTTTTATACAAATTAAACTCACAGATATGATGTAATACTATATAAAAATAGTTAATATCAACATGTTTACTAAGATTGTAAGAAGGTTATATAGCAATCCTAAATCCGGCATGTAAAATTATAAGCTTTCTTAAAAAATAGCTTCAACATTATGTCCAGTTGAAGACTCATACCAGGGAGTAATTAAGGCAGAAGGCAGAAGGATAGAATTGGCAATTACGGAGGATTTTTTTTGATTACTGATTATCCGGACATAACATTATTCCCTATCCTCAAAGTTGTAAACTTTATAACGATAAAATATTCATAGTTGAGAAGTCTATTTCCCTTTATATAGTTATTTTGATTTAGATTGAGACATTTTTTTCTATAACTAAGTTTCAGCAGAAAAAGTGTTTCATTTTTATTTAAAATTAAGTATAATTCTTGTATGTTTTTAGATGCTGATATAAGAGCATTTGATGTCCTACTTTATTAGTTAAATTTTCTGCCTATACCAACAGAAATCAGTGATTTGCCAACAATACTCATGCCACTGATTTTTTTGTGTTCTATAGAATTAATTTGTTTAATTTGTTGGCTCAAAATAGTAATGATGATTAATGTATCTTTTTGTGCTACATAATGCAGTGCGGAATGTTGGCTGTAATTATATAGCAGTCCGTTGGGGGTTGCGACAAATCAAAAAGTAAATAAAACTTTTAAAACTTTTACCTATTCTCTATTCCCTGTTCCCTAAAAAGCAGTGGGATTTTTGCCACGAAAAAAATAGGATTGCTATATTTTTCAAAAAATATTATTACATAGAAAAGAGTGCCTGTTTTTTTAGTTATAAAGCAATAATTTTATTTGATGCTAAATTAATATTAAACTATAGTCATTTAAAATAAGAATGAAAAAAAAATCTGCTGAAACTTAATTATAGCAAGAGAAACTTGTCTCAATCTAAATAAAAATTACTATATATCCTAGTCTGCTCTATACCAGATTTTCTGATGTCCGAAATAATTATGTTGTATAAACCAGATTTATAGTCATTTCAAATAAGAATGGAAAACTTTTTCTACTGAAACTAAGTTATAGCAAGAAATAGTTGTCTCAATCTAAATTGAAATAACTATAGTATAATAATAGGCACCTACCTTGTGATAATATGACTTTCACAAGGTACTATAAACCAGGTTTAGTATAATAATAAGCAACTGCCTTATAATAATATAACTCTTACAAAGCAGCACCTATTAAAATTTAGATAGTGAATATTAGACGGATGCCTGGCTCTGTTCAAGCTCGGGAACAACTCCAGGAATAGACAAACCATTTATATAGCAACTTTCATTAGAGCAACTCCAGAAAGCCTGCGCTATTCCTAAGTATTCTCTGGAAACCTTAGAAACACCTATAGCCGTGTTGATAACATTTGGTAAACAAGGACTAGGTATAAATGTTGTGAAAAAGTTATTAACGATAGACCACAACATGATCATCCAAAAAAATCCTAACGCCGACAATAAAACTAAGTCAAGCATAACAAAGCGACTAGTACGCTTACATACAGCTTTTCGAGGTATTGAAGTAACTACACCAGGCGTCGCAAAAAAGGAATTATTCAGTTTTTCTGTCATTTTTCTATATTGTCAGAGTCAAGTTTATTGAACGCAACTAATCAGACCTATACAAACTAAGGATTTTGAATCGGCAATCTGTCTAATTGTTATAGAAAGTTGACTCTTCATTCTCCTCTCAATGCCTACGAAGTTAGCTGACGGGCTAGGGCTGAGAGATGCCCTTCCCTAAATCTTTAATTTCTTAATCTTAAAGATTTTTATTTGAGATAAGCCCCTGATTTTTGGTTCCTCCGCTCCAGCAGCACCTTTGCTGTGCTTTTATAGCTAGATTAAGCTGACTGTTTTTTGCTTTTGCAATTCCATTGTAACTTTTCTTTCAGAACTTTGTCAAGATTTTTTACAAAGAAAAATTTTTCTGCATTTGATCAAAATTTTGAGTTGAGAATGTCAGAACATATTGAGAAGTTTTTTTTAACTATCATTATGGCTAACTAAATAGATATAGAATTTTGATGATAAATTATTTCAAGTGTTGCTAAACCTTTAGATCAGAATTTGATAATTTCCTAAGAGTAATGGCTACTACTAAATCAATCAAGTTAATTTTGTGGGTTAGATTTTAGGGCTGGTTTATTTCATCTGATGCTTAAATTTGTATTTTTCAAATTAGAACCAGTCCCCAATATTGCAACATTTTAAATATGTCTATCTACTACATAGCAGTCCGTTGGGGGTTGGGAAAAATCAAAAAGTAAATAAAACTTTTAAAACTCTTACCTAATTCTCTGTTCCCTGTTCCCTAAAAAACAGTAGAATTTTTACCACGAAGACGCGTAGGATTGCTATAGCAATCCCAAATAGGTTGTGACAATTCAAAAACAAAAAATCAACTCCGAAACTCTTGCCCATTGCCCCAAACATATGCCGAAAAAGTGGTAAGATTTTGAATACAAATTAAGATAGGATTGCTATATCTTATCTCTAGTATTAGTATTTACTTTATTAATTTTCTGTAACATTTTCCATCTGTAACTAACTTTATGATCTAAGTCACTCTTTCTATCAGGACTTAGGCAAAATCATCAGAAATTATAGACCAGGCTGTGTCAGTCACAATTTCTTATTAGACATTTCGCCACAAATCTAGAGGGCTTAAAGTTACTATTCGTCAAATTTCGACCGATTGTATCACAGCTAACATTCTCTTTATTTGACTAAATTATCAAATTTAGTCAATATTAATAGTTATTAACATAGTTGAAATTCATATTTTCTGCATTTATATAGCAGTCCGTTGGGGGTTGCGACAAATCAAAAAGTAAATAAAACTTTGAAAACTCTTATCTATTCTCTATTCCCTGTTTCCTGTTCCCTAAAAAGCAGTGGGATTTTTGGCACGAATAAAATAGGATTGCTATATATTTTTATTATTGTCTAGTAATTGTATTTTTATAGTAAATTTATTTAATAATAATCAACAATATTTTTCCGAAAATTTTCCTCTGATTACTACTAGAAAATGACTAGTATTAAACATGCTATCCGCCCAGAAAAACTAGGAATCAGAATCGAACTTACTCAACCCCCTAATGTACCTTATATGTAGTATACTTAGGTTAGTTTTATCTATTTAAAATCACAAAATAATTGTGATTCGGATCATGAAAATTTGTAATTTTGCTCATCTATTGTTTTAAATTTATATTGCTATGTAATAATGGGGAATCATGAATACTAAAAATGTCAACTTTAAAGATAGTTTTTATGTGTCAAGAACCTCCTATTTATTTACTACCATTTGCATTAGGAGAACTCTTTGCTAATGCTAACACCACAGGGTTCATCACCTTGGCTGACCGTTACGGATTGATGGCAGCTATCTTTGATGAGTCCTTGCCAGAAGACGAAAAGCGCTCAGTTGACCGGCTACTTCGATCTATTTGTAAAGGACGTATCAAAGTAACTGATGAAATTTCTTCTGTTACTTAAAACTAGCCTGTCCAGAATTTAAACTATATATCCAATTTTTTTTCAAATGAAATAGACAACAGACAACAGATAACAGACAACAGACAGGAAAAAAGATAGAATATAAAATCTAGATGACTTTTAGCTCATACCTAAAAAAATGGTGAATTTTCCATGAATTATTTAACATGAGTTTTTCCTAACAATCTTTTATCACGCCATTAGGTAAAGTAGCATCACAAAAATCAGTATGGTCTAATTTAGCCTCATTAAGGTTTGCATTGGATAAATTAGCTCCATTTAAGTTGGCCTTTTCCAAATATGCTTGGTATAAATCGGCCCAAGATAAGTCAGCATCTTTCAGATTAGCCTGTCGCATAGTTGCACTATGCATAATCGCACCTGATAAATTAGCTCCTGCTAAGTTTGCCTCAATTAAATTTGCACTACTTAAGATAGCTCCTCTCAAGTTGGCATTTTTTAAGTTAGCTTTCTCTAAGTTAGCTCCTAGTAAGTTTGCTTCACTTAAATCAGCTTCACTTAAGTCAGCTTCGCTCAAATCACAATTAGGACATTCATAAGTAGATAATAAACGCTGAATAGTTTTGATCCGTTCCATAGGATTAGACTTAGACTGAGCAAATACTGGAATTGTTAACCACAATACTGTTAATAATGTAGTCGCCAATGGATATACAAATCTCATATTTATTGCTTAAGAAACTAATAAACTTGCAATTATACAATAAACTATATAGTCTTACCATAAAAATTACATCTGGAGAAAAATATATTTTTTGTGAAACTAAATAGTTTGATTCAATTTTTTAAAATTCACATTAAACTTAGACTTTAAAATCCTATTTCTCAGAGTCATTCTGTTAAATGGGACAAGTTAAAGGTATAGGTAAAAACAATGTTAGATATTAGACAAATTCGAGAAAATCTACAAACAGTAGAAGAATTACTAAAACGTCGCGGAGAGTATAACTTACAACCAATTCTAGAGTTGGATGAAAAACAGCGACAACTAGAAACAGAGCGATCGCAACTCCAAGCTCGTAGCAACCAAGTCGGTAAACAGGTAGGGGAAAAAATTAAATCGGGTAGTGACCCCAAAGGTGCAGAAATTCAAGCCTTAAAAGAAGAGGGAAACCAAGTCAAAGCTAAACTCAGTGAACTAGAGCCTAAAGAAAAAGAGCTAAAAGCCAAAATAGAAGCTTTACTTTTACCTATCCCTAATTTACCTAGTCAGTCTACACCTATAGGCAAAACTGAAGCAGAAAATATAGAAGTTAAACGGTGGGGTGATGAATACATTCCTCAAAATCCCAAAATCATACCTCATTATGAAATAGGAGAAAAACTAGGAATTATGGACTTTGAGCGAGGAGTAAAAATTGCTCAAAGTCGTTTTGTTGCCTTGATAGGAGCAGGTGCAGCACTAGAACGAGCCATTATTCAATTTATGCTTAACCATCATATTCAAGTTGGTTATGTAGAAGTTATGGCGCCACTATTAGTCAATAGTCAGTCTTTGACTGCTACAGGTCAACTACCAAAATTTGCGGAGGAAAGTTTTAAGTGTGCTGCAGATGACCTCTGGCTAATACCTACCTCGGAAGTTTCAACTATGAATCTTTATCGGGATGAAATTCTGAGTGCCGAACAACTACCTATTTATCATTGTGCTTTTACTCCCTGTTTTCGTCGAGAAGCTGGCGCTTATGGTAAGGATACTAGAGGACTTATCCGACTACATCAATTTAATAAGGTTGAGATGGTAAAAATTGTACATCCTGATACTTCTGAAGAGGAACATCAAAAATTGGTGGCAGATGCAGAAGCTATTTTGCAAGCACTGAAGTTACCTTATAGAATTTTAGAATTGTGTACTGGAGATTTAGGTTTTTCCGCAGCTAAGTGTTATGACTTGGAAGTGTGGTTGCCATCATCAGGAACTTATCGGGAAATTTCGAGTTGTTCTAATGTTAGAGATTTCCAGGCACGTCGGGGGAATATTAGATTTAAGGAAAGAAAGAAAAAAGGTACTCAGTATGTTCATGCTCTGAATGGTTCGGGGTTAGCAGTCGGGAGAACTATGGCAGCTATTTTGGAAAATTATCAGCAGGTTGACGGTAGTGTGAAAATTCCAGAGCTTTTGCAACCTTATATGGGACGTGAGTTTTTGTAATTATGCTTGAGTAGGGTGGGCTGCTGAAGTTAAAAGTGATGGGGAATTTCATCTCACTCAGGTACATTGTCAGGTATAGTTATTTTAATAAAGAATTGAGACAACTATTGCTGGCTATAACTAATTTTTAGCATAAAAAGTGTTCCATTTTTATTTGAAATAACTATATCTTCAGAAAAGGTTCTCCTGCTCTTGCCTCCCTATTCCAAAATCGGCATTTTTGGAGAGGTCTATTAGGGGGCAAGATACCTAAAGTACAGGTATGACGATGGCAGGTAAGATGATCCCACTATAGAGGTTTAAACTTTAACAGCTGATAAAAATATAGTACTATGTAGGTAGTGCTAAAAAGGAAAGATTCGAGGACAATAGTAAGGACAAAGTCCATTTCAATGTCAGAAACCAAGTCATCCTGTCCCAAATCGCAACTCTCAAACTGTGGTTAAGAATGGCTTGACCTCTCATGGCCAACAAAATTACAAATGCCGAGATGGTAACCGTTAATTTGTGGTAGCTCCTTTACTACAATGTCTTGTAATGCTATAGATATAGCTTCATATTTTCCTCTTAAGGACTACCGAAATTTGCTTTCTATTTGGGCATAACTGGCAACAATAATCAGTTTGCCTAAAGCATGGGCGATCGCGTGAGGGCCTAAACTTTTACCACTACCCGGAAAACCATGGAAATTGATAGCTGTATGACGGAAAGGTTCAATTTTTAGAAAATCCCCAATCGTCAAAAACTTTACCTTCAAACTGAATTAAGGCGATCGCATTTTCCAACTCTTCTAGCAATTTCTCATCAACCACCAATCGTTTCATCGTTGAATAGGGTTCAATAGGGGAATATTGCTCTATTTTTGTTTCTTGGAAATTATTGCTGTTTGAAGAAGTATCTTGTTGAGTAGCTTAAAAGGTTGTAGCCGAATTTTCAGGAGTAGAATAATTATTAGTGATAGTAATATGTAAAGTTTTTTTTACTATCTTCAGGCAAATCTTCAAAAGATTGAGTAATTTCTGAAATTTTGGACTCTTTTCGGAATCAATGGACATTTTTTGGACAAAAAAACCAGGAACTGGACAGTATATTTTAGCTTGAGCTAAAATACTAAGAAGAATGAAATTTGTATAGTTTTCATCCTGAAAGTCTTTATAATAAGGGAATACCAAGAAATAAACTATCCCAGAAAATGGTATCAGCACTCTGCCCATCTTTATCTTTATATTGATCTTTATATTGTAAGTTGCCATCATGCTTACAAGTATTTTGGGATAATTTTTAAATTGGAAGTCCCTAAAAAGTATATTTAGCTTTTGCTCAAATACTAAGCAGTATAAAGCTTGTATAATTGTCGTCCTAACACTCCTTATAATGGCAATATATGAATAGAGATGCACTGATTGTTGGAATAAATAAATATCCCTTTTTTAAAGTTAATGGAAAGGTTCAAAACCTAACTACTCCAGCTAATGATGCGGAAAAAATTGCTCATATTTTAGAAACAAAAGGAGAATTTAGAGTACGAAGATTGCCAGTAAAACTTAGGGAAGGTAATCATCAAATTGACTCAGATAGTACATTAAATAAACAAGAATTACAGGATGCTATTGGGCAACTGTTTAATCCAGAAGGAGAAAATGCACCTCATACCGCTTTGTTATATTTTATTGGTCATGGACTCCGGGAAGTTAGTTATGGTGTAACGGAAGGATTTTTAGCTACTAGCGATGTTAATCCTGGTCGTAATCAATGGGGAGTTCGTTTAAAATGGTTACGGGAATTATTACAAAAAAGCCCTGTTAAAGAACAAATTATCTGGTTAGACTGTTGTTATGCGGGAGAATTGTTTAACTTTACTGAAGCAGATTTAGGTACAGGAAATAAGGAACAAACTCGCTTTTTTATTGCTGCATCACGGGAATATGAATTGGCAGAAGCTAATGTATTTTCTCGGACTCTTTTGGCAGGTTTAAATCCTAATAATTATCCAGAGGGATTAGTTAATAATGACACTTTAATTAGCTATTTAAAAGAACATTTGAAAAATGCTCCTCAACAACCTATTTTTGCTAATCCTAGTCAGCAAATTCTATTAACAGGAACTCAAGGAGAAACTATCTTTACTAGGATTGATGGAGATTGTCCTTATAAAGGCTTGCTGTTCTTTGATGTTGATGATGCTGACTATTTTTATGGTAGAGAAAGATTGACTCAAGAATTAATAGATAAAGTACAGGTAGGAAAAGCAAATTTTTTGGCTGTATTAGGAGTATCAGGTAGTGGTAAATCTTCCTTACTTCGGGCAGGTTTAATTTATCAGTTGCAACATAAAGATAGATTACCTCAAACTCAATCTTGGAAAATTGGTATATTTACTCCTGGAGAAAAACCTTTAGATAGTTTAGCGATCGCTTTTCTGGAGAAAGAATGGACGGATGGACAACGGTATGAGGAATTACAAAAGGTAAAACGGGCAATAGACAAGGGTGCAACTGGTTTTGGTGACTATATTAATGTTTCTCAAGCACCCCGTACTTTATTGATAGTGGATCAGTTTGAGGAGGTGTTTACAGTATGTAAGAGTCCTCAAGATAGAAATCATTTTATTACTACTCTTTTAGGGGCACTGCCAGAGACAGGGGATAAACTTTGTCTGATTTTTGCGATGCGGGATGATTTTTTGGGTAAATGTGCAGCATATCAGGAGTTAGCAATTTTAATTCAGTCGAATTTATTGATGGTAACGCCCATGAATGAGGGGGAGTTACGGGATGCTATTGAAAAACCTGCAACAAAATTAGGGCGTAAGGTTGAGCATAATTTAATTGATGTTATACTTAAGGACTTGAGGGTAGAATCTTCAGGGCAGGAAACTCCAGAAGCGGAACCTGGATTATTACCTTTGTTGTCTTATACTTTAGAGCAGTTATGGTATAGGCAGATTTTGAATTGGTTAAGGTTAGAGAGTTATAAGGAATTGGGTGGGGTACGCAAGATTTTAGAGAATTTGGAAGAGGAAGCTTATAAAGAGCTTTCTGAGACAGAACAACGGATTGCGGATCGGATTTTTATTAAATTAACTAATTTAGGGGAAGGTACGCCGGATACTCGTAAGCAGGTTTCTATGGATACGTTGGTGAGTTTGGGAGAATCTGAAGAGATAGTCGAACAGGTGGTGCAGAAGTTGGCTAATGCTAGGTTAATTGTTACTCATAACTTATCTGTTCCAGATTCTTCAAAATCTCAAGAGAAAAAAAATGTAATTGTAATTGATGTGGCGCATGAAGCGTTAATTCGATATTGGGGAAGGTTGCAGGAATTATTGGAGAATAATCGAGACGCGATTCGTACTGAAGGGAAAATTCAAACTGCTGCTGAGGAATGGTTGGCTCAAGGTAAGCCGAAGGGAATAGAAGGTAAAGGCTATCTATTGGAAGGATTAAAATTGGTACAGGCTGAAGAAACTCTTCAGCATGGGATTGAGGTTGTACCACTGTCTGATTTAGCGAAGGAGTTGATTAAAGAGAGTCGGGAAGAGAGTAAACGCTTAGAACAAGAAGAAGTTAAGCGTCGAAGCGTGAATAGATTAGTTTCTTTTGTTTTTGTTGGTATTGTAAGTGTATTAGTTAGTATCGGTTTTATTGCATCGAGACAATATCAACTGACTCAACTACGAAAGAATATAGCAAGAGCAAACACATTAACTATCACAGAACCAAGAAAAGCTTTAGCCCTTAGTATACAAGTCAGTCATCAAAGTTTATCAAAATCACCACAAATTACCAGTATTGCTCAGTCTAGTTTAATTAATGCTTTAACAACAGCAAGAGAATTAAATGTTTTTAGAGGACATCAAGGGCCAGTTATTGCAGTAGCTTTTAGTTCTGATAATCAAACTATTGCCAGTAGTGGGAAAGATGGCAAGATATGCTTATGGAAAATTGACAAAGAAAAGTGTAAAGTTTTAACAAATCATGATAGTGATATACGTTCTATTGCCTTTAGTCCAACAAATAGCAATATTCTTATTGGTGGAGATAAAAAAGGCAAAATATATTTATGGAATATTGAACAAGGTAAATCTCAACTTTTGGGCAATCATCAAGGTAGTGTCAATGATATTGCATTCAATCCAAAAGATAGCAATCTTTTTGTTAGTGTTGGTGATGATGGAAAAATTAAACTATGGAATATCCGAAATAAAACTTTTTCCATAATAGGAACTCGCCAAGGTCGAGTTAGGGCTGTTGCTTTTAATCCTAATGGGGAAACTGTTGCTGTAGGTGGTGATGGAAAGAGTCTTCGTCTATGGAATATCAAAACAATAAATGAGAAATCTAGAATGTTAGGCTTTGGTGATGAAGATGATGTGGGTGTAGGCTGTATTACTTCTATAGCTTTCAATCAAGGAACTATTGTCACAAGTTCGGCAATGGCATTTTACCCTTTTCGAGAAACGCTGGAAATCTGGGACTTAAATCTTGAAAAAATTGAGAGTCCTACTTTTACAATAGAAGCACACGAGTTTTCAACCTACTCTGTAGTTTTGAGTTTTGATAGTAATTTATTAATTAGTGGAGGTGATGATGCAAATATAAAACTATGGAACCCATCCAATGGCAATCTAATTACTAAATTTATTGGTCATCAAAGGGACACACAAGGTTATAAGAACCGATGTCATTCTGAAGATGGCTATAAATCCATAAGTTCTCTCGCTTTTAGCCCTAATGATCAATTTATTGTAAGTGGTGGTTCAGACAAAACTGTAAGACTTTGGAGTGTTAACCCATTTCCTGAACGTAAGACAATGAAGATAGTTCAACAAGGACAACGTTCGTCAGCATTAGAAATTATCTCTCCTGTTTATGAAGAATTTAACAGTAGAATTGTTTTTTTTAAACCAGATGGAAGTCAAATTGAGTTATTGAAAAAAGATAATACCTTAATTTGGCATGACAATGAACAAGAATCTGAACCTATCCAATTTTTATCTAATATTCCTCATAGACTTATGGTATATAGTCCAGATGGAAATAAAATTGCTGTTGTAGATACAGAAAATAAAATTCAGATTTTTGATAGAGATGGTAATTCTCTTGGAAAACAATTTAATCTTCAAGTAGAACCTAAACTAATTGCTTTGAGCTTCAATAGTAATGCAGTAGGAATTGTGAGTCAATCTAATGTTATAGAAATAAGAGATTTTAATGGTAATCAAATTGGTTTACCTTTTCAACATGAAGGTGAGGTAGATACAATAGCATTAAATCCCGATAATTCAACTCTTGTCACTGTTGATAGTGTGGGTTTTGGATACGGAGGAGGGAATAGTCAGATATATTTATGGAGCATAGAAGGTACACAGATTGCCAAATTTGAGTGGACTGGTGCATTGGTTAATGATAATTGGGGCTTTTTAACTTTTAGTCCAAGTGGAAACAGTATCATAGGGTATAGTTATGTTAATTCTCTAAGTGTTAAATTTTTACCAGGTAATTTATCAGTATGGTTAGATATTGCTTGTCAAAGATTAACTAACTACTTGATTGCAGATTCTCAAGATTCTATAGAGCAAGAAGCTAAAAAAATTTGCAGGGAAAATTATGTTCATAAAATAGAAAACTAAACCAACAATTCTATTTAATTTGTTTCACCTTTACCACCACTCTGCAACTTCCTTAACCCCTGATTAGCAATATCAGCACTCAAACCCCACAAAAATAATCCCAAATAATCATATAACCCATTCACCCCAAAAGTAGCACCTGCATTCACATACAAAGTTTGCAATCCTAACAATACTAAAACAATCAATAAAACTAACCACAAAATAGGACGAATTAACCAATAACGCACTTCCAAATTCAAAGTTTGAACACCTGATAATGCAGCTAAAAACTTAGCCAACCAATTCCAACGAGAACCACCCGGAAGTTGAGGTCTTAAAGCTAAAGCTTGAATAGTCTCAACTAATTTATCCCTACTTGCACGAAAGCCATCCAATAAAGGCTGAATAATATCATCAGTAATTCCCATTGAACCATCTTCTTGTGCTTCTCTTAAAGCTTGTTCAATTTCTTTTCCTAACTGTTGTGCTTGTTCAATATTACCTGCTATTAATGAGTTTCTTGCTTCCTTGATTTGAGGCTTTATTCTGGCTTTTAGTGCATCTAATTCTGATTCATTCAATTTAGTTTCTAATATTTCCAAATTAGTTAAAAAACTAACATTAATCTCCAGTCTATTTAACTCTTGTTCTAAAACTTCTTCTGTTTCTTCCCCCTTATCAATTTTCAGCTTAACTCCTTGAAATTGTTTTTCTAAATAATTAAAAACACTCTCATTTTTAATATTTGCTGCATTACCACGCAATTCAACATAACGAGGATAAAACTTAACCTGCTTTTGTGCATTAGAACTTTCCATATCCTGTGCTAATCTTCCCACAAAAATTCCCGCAATAATTACAATCAAAGCAAAAATAGGTGCCTCTCTTACAGCTATATTCGCATTAACTTTTAGAGGTTCATCAGCATTTTCTAACTTAAATCGTAAAGTTCCTTGATAACGATCTGGTGAGAGTTGATTTCGATTAATTTTTAAATCAATAAATTCAACTTTTTGAGCTTTTAACTCTTTTTTAGGAACAGGAAAAAATAGATCGTTATTATTAACATGATTGCCAGTTTTTTCCCCTTGCATTATCACCGTAGCATCAGTTAATTTAACAGGAATTAAAGTTTGATTATCCAGTTGTACCGTCCATTTATCCTGTACCACACCATCCGGTAATAACCAAGTTGCTAACCCGCAACTAATAAAATTTTGACAACGAACTACTTGCAGATTTAAATTATCAGAAATAGGAACAACATTAGGTTCAGCATCAATATTCAACTCTAAAGGAATTTCTAAAGGTTTACTTTCCCTTTGCCCTGAAACCATAAACTTAAGATTACCCTTATACTCACCAGGACGAGTAATATTATTCACCGTCACCCTCACATCACGAGGTTGACCATCATTTAAACTTATTCCAGTCGGAATAGTAATCTCACTACGAGCGATCGCTACACTATCATCATCGGTATTCAAGAGGTCAGAAGGAAGTAGTTGTAAATCCTTAATTTCACCCCCCATAACTCTCAACCGCACATTACTGCTAAAAGAAGTGGTTTCCTTATCCAAAGTTCCCTTGATAACTAGAGGAATATCCCCCTGATCAACAGTAAGACGAGGTGATTCGGCAGCGAAAACAACCCCTGATACAGTAAATATCAGGAAAATGCAGCTAAGAATAACAATGAAACGTAACAAAGACTTTTCCCTCCATTTTCATCTATTAATCTTTGAATTAACTTGACTCCAGATACTGATAAAAACCAGAAAATTTGTGGAGATAATAAGTATATTTATCAATCTCTTTTCTTGGTTAATTTTATCATTTTTCTAACTTCCTTTAAAGAGCAAGCTAAATTAAAGATTCACCAATATTTTTTTTTACTTAAACCTAAACAGCTCATATTTTAATATAGCTTTTAAGTTTGTTTTTTCCTCACCAATTTATTCCTCCTCTGCCAAAGCTTCTGGAAAAACCTTAGTTTTTTTTATTCACTTAAACCTAACATCGCTTCAATCTCCTGTCTAGTTTTTTTGAGGTAACTTAAATTATAGATAAATATGGTTAATATAAGACCAAAATTCCTATAAAATGGAACTGTTAGAGTAGCTCGCTACTATATACAGAACTACCATAAAAAATCCTTAACTTTCTATAGCAATCCTATTTTATTTGTGTCTAAAAATCTCACTGCTTTTCGGCAATAGGTAATAGGCAATAGGCCATGGGCCATGAGCCATAGGTAAAACTTTCAGAGCTTATTTCTAGTTTTTGATTTGTCACAACTTATAAGCGGATTGTGCTATATACAGCGCTTGACCTTTTTATGAGGTATCCTTACGCGAGCCAGATGCTCGCACTACATGATTTTTACTATTTACCTTGTACCTTCTATACCCGAAATCTGCTGTAAAATCATCTACTTTCCTTCTTCCTTACTAAATAACTTTTTGAGCTAATTTAACATCAGCAGAAGCAAATAGACTATAAGTTAATCCTCTAGGATCTAAATGTTCCTTTAAGAGAATTTGACGAGATTGAAATAAAGCTTCTCCCAGAAGTTTTTGTTGCAGGAAAGATTGGAAAAAATTTAGGATAAAAGCATCAGCTAACTTCTCTTTTACTTCACATTGAGTTCCAATTACACCAGCAGCACCTTTATCACAGAAAAATTGCAGTAAATTCTCAAAATTATCGGGAGTATAATCCGCAGAATCACAAGCATTTAATATTACTAAAGGTTGATGCTCATTAAAGTTTACATTCCAAGCATCCAAATCAATTAATTCAATTTGTTCCCCATCTCCCACTTCTAAATAAGGAGTACCAAAAGCATCACTACCTCCGTGAGTATAGAAATACAAGATATCTGCTGGATTATTAATATCAGATAAAGCTGGCTGAAGTTTATCTAAACTATCAACTCGTAATAATTTAAGTGATTTTTTAGATGCTAAATTTTGTAACTTTTCCCAATGATTATTTAACTGTTTAAAATGATTAAAAACTATCCCTTTAAACTGTAAAGGTAATTGATTTCTAATCAATAAAGGTAAAGAATTTTCAGGTTTAGAAGTATGAGGAGTAACTTTACAAGGTAACTGTTCAATAATATAACGATAACCCCAAAAACTATGGGGACAAACTATCCTTGCTTCCTCTTCAGTAGCATAACTCGGACAATCTTCAGGATTTGCGCCATGTTGCTGCCAACTAGAACAAAGTTTAATTCTTCCCTCACGATATTTTTCAATCTTTCGCTCATAAAGTAATTCCCAAGGAACGCCTAACTGATTGGATAAAGGTGCTACTTGAATAATAGTTTCTGGTTGTAAATTAACCTTTAATTTTTTCTCTATATCTGTTCGATTTTCCTGTTCATTTAATTCTGGTAATAATTGTAAATAAAACTTCCTTCCCATAGCAGCTAATTGACCTAAATGTTTGGTTAAAACATCTTCTGTACTGCCAATTGTTCCGGCATAAGCATTCATAGTTTTAACTAATTGAGTTCTTAATGCATCTAACATTTTAGTTAAATTATCATCAGTAAATCTAGAATGTTGACAACCTAAATCTTTACCGGTGTTATCGTAGAATCTTAAACCAATACGATTATAGTCAATATCTCGTTCGGTTACTATAGTTAACCTGCGAGGATTTTCTTTTAAAAAAGTTAATTCATCAGGATTAAGGGTGGCGCTACGAGTCCAAGTAATATAAGCATCTTGTACAGGGAAAGCTGATGCAGGAGCTTCATCTCCTAACTTTTCAACTACATAAATTTCCACTCTTTTTGACTGTAATAAATGCCCATGAAACATGACATCAATGTCAATACTTTGTCGTTCAGTGCGATTAAAAATTATAGGGAAATAAAGAAACTCACTATCGCCTGTTTTTGGTAGTTTTAACTTTTGCTGAGGAGAATCAATTGTAACATCAAAGGAATGAACTAGCACATTCATTTCTAAGATTTCTTCTTGTTCAAAAAAAGGTTCTAGGGACTCATCTGGAAAAGTATTTTTTAGTGAACCAATTCCCCAAAATTCTCCAACATTAACTTTTAAGATATAATTTTTAATATTTAAAGCTAAAGGTTTTTCAACTTGTATTAATTCTCTGCTATTTAATGAGCAAAAACCTGTATTAATATAACGAATTTTAGAAACAATTTTACCCGTACTATTTACACCATAAGGAACAGGAAGATAATCAAAATCTATAGAAATCTCGAGACGATTGAGTCGTCCAAGAAAACTTAAGTTCTGAGCTAATTTAGTAGGGTTGCCAGATTTTAAAATTATACCTGCTGCAACTATAGTAGGTGTAATATCAAGATTATCATCAGGCTCTAAACCAAAAGTAACAGGTTTAGAATCTCCAGAAGTTAATTCTGTTTCTAATTCTTCCCAAGTTGGTAAAAATTCTGTGGGTATTTCTTCTAACAATTCTAACTTGTTTTTAATTGTTTGAAATTGCTGATTTAATTCTTCATTCTCTTCTACAATTGTCATTAAAGTTTCTTCAATTTCTTCCCAATAGTCAGGTCTAGTTTCCAGGGCTAAACCCTCATTTTTGAAACTTTCTAATTCTGACTCAGAAAGACGAGTTCTTAATCTTCGCAGAGCTAGTAAAAGTATAAGAAGTGTCTTGGTAATGCCTAAATTTGCCATGGGCTCTTGATATACTTATAAAGTATGTAATGATATTATTGTAAATACTATATTAGAATTATAGAGAAATAATATTTTCTCCACAAAACAGAACTGCCTTTTATTTATTCTGACTCTATTCTTCTAACAAAAATCCTAGAAATTGTAATGCAAATAATCTTAAAGCTCTTGACCTATGAGCGGATTGTTATATATGCTGTTAGATAAATTCCTGAGTATTGGAATAGTTGATTATGAAGCACGAATAAATATCTGTACTTAGTTTGATAAATTGGGGAATAAAAATTAATTATTTCTGGTACTTTTTCTGAGTTAAAATTTAAAGTAGATAAGTAGGTACATAGGAAAAAACTTAACTATATTAAGTTTTATAAACCAACTCCAATCTACGACCTACAGTTGATTTCAGGGGAAAACTTACATTTTGTTACATAGGTTAGGTACAGATTTTAACGCCTATTTACTTAATGTTTTATCAGTTTAGTTCAGACTCAGGTTGGGTTGAGGAACGTTAGCGAAGCTCATCTGCAGGATAAACTCAATATTTCTTAAACTTTTTTTTGAGCCTACGAAAAATTCATAATTATCAGGAGGAAAAAATTATGCCTGTACCTTTACTTCCATTAGTTACTACTGCCGGATCTGCCGTATGGAATAGCTGTATTAATGCTTTTAATTCTACCTTCGGTAGAACCATGACAAAAAAATTAGAAGGACAACAACTAGCTCATCAAAAAGAACTACAAGAAAAACAAATAGTTGCTCAATTTGAGATTAAATATATGCGTACTATGTCTCAGATTAAATTACAGCAGAATAATCAAGAACTCAAACTAGGCTTACGACAAAATAATCAAGAATTTAAACAAAAACTAGAAATTGCTCATCAAGAATTTCAAGACAAAATCGTTGAATATCAATACCAAAAAAATCGGAAACTCCAAGAATTTATCAAAACAGTAAATACGCAAATAGTCAAAAGTAATCAAGAATTTAAAACCTGGCTATTTAAACAACAAAAAAAAGTGCAAATTGAATTATCTGAATATAATCAAGAAACCCAATATCTCAACGCAGTATATCAACGGGAAATAGCTCTAGAAATTAAAGAGTTAGACAACTGGCCACTAAAAAATTATCCCTGGCAAATACTCCAATGTCATCAAGGTATAAATCCTATTCCAGTACAAATAATACTCGCACCTCCAGAAGTAGATTATGACCGTTTTGAAAATATAAACTCAACTTCTAAATCAGAATTTCCTAAAGTGGAAAAACGCCTTGCCCAATACTTAAAAAACTTCCTACAAAAACACTATTCTGTAGAAAACGAACAAAGACCTACAGAACTAATAGACCACGCTTGGGAGAGTAATCGTTTTGCTGGAGGTAGCGCAGTTAAAACCATATTTAGCAGGTTAAAATCCGAACCAATAGTATTAATAGAATCAGAAGTAGATGGAGACTTTATTAATATTCAACTTGCCTATTGGGGTGGTAGACAAGAAGTTTCTCCCTTCTACAAAACTATCATTTCTCATTTGCATTATCCGAAAATTATCTACGAATTTGCCATTCAACGTGCCTTGCATTGGGAAGTAAATGTTAAACAGAAACTACTTGCACAAGGTATAAGCGAACAAGAAATAAATCAAGAATATGGAGGAGATAATCTTTTAAATTTACAGGTTTACAGAAAATATGAACAAGAAAAACTAGCTGGAATAGAATTTGAACGTCACTACAAAACTAATAGGGAAGACTTTGACAAATTATCAGCTTTGTTAGGAGCATATCATAATATTATTGTCGGCCTATTTACTGATATTCATTATTTAATTCACACTAATTTATCCCCTAAATTGCCAGAATTGCTGCCCGAATTAGAAACAGAATTTTCCATAGATCAACGTCTGGCAGACGAACTATTAAAAATGGTAGTTGAAAGTTATATTGGTAGTCTCAGAGCGATGGAAAAAGATCGCTCCGAATTAGTACCAGAATTTGCTGTTGATATTGCCCTTAATTTGACTGGTTTATCTAATCCTACTTGGGCAGAACAAATGTTAGATTTTGCTTTAGAGTCTTGGCTCAATTCCCGTTATCTTTCTGTGGAGAATGGTAAAGAAAAATTTGATATAGTGGCTGAAAATTTACTACCTCTAGATCGGGAATTTATGGCTAAAGTTAATCAGTGCATGGTTAGTTCAGATCAGGGGAAAAACCCTAGCCTAATTAACTCTACTTTTGAGGTAGTTACTGTTAACAACTCTGAAAATATTACTGACCACATCCAGGAAATTCCCAGCCCAAAAATCGAAGACTTGGGTAATGGTATTGAATTGGAAATGATTTATATTCCTGGGGGAATTTTTATCATGGGATCCCCGGAAAATGAGGAGGCAAGAAACTCTAATGAAAGTCCACAACATAAAGTAATTCTCCAACCTTTTTATATGAGTAAATATCCCATTACTCAAAATCAGTACCAAGCCATTATGGGAAATAATCCTTCTAGTTTTGAAGGAGAAAGTCGTCCAGTAGAATATGTGAGCTGGCATGATGCTGTAGAGTTTTGTCAAAAGCTATCATCAAAAATTGGGAAAATTTACACACTGCCCAGTGAGAGTCAGTGGGAATATGCCTGTCGCGCGGGTACAGCTACTCCTTTCTATTTTCAACACACTGTAACGTCTGACTTACTTAACTACAATGGTACCTATCCTTACGGCAATGCTCCTAGAGGAGAATATCGGCGAGAAACAACAGATGTAGGAATTTTTCCTCCTAATGCTTTTGGTCTATACGATATGCACGGCAATGTCTCGGAATGGTGTCAGGATATTTGGCATAATAGTTACAATGGAGCGCCTACGGACGGAAGTGCTTGGGAAAGTGGGGGAAACAATAGCTATCGAGTGCTCCGTGGCGGTAGCTGGTCCGACAGTTCTAGGTATTGCCGGTGTGCCGGGCGCGTTTATAGCCATGCTGATATCCGCAACAACAGTAGGGGTTTTCGGATTATTTTGTCAGTTAAAAGTTAACCTCCTCTCTAACTCCCCAGGACGGTTTCATTCTCTGAAAAGACAGATGGGTTTCCAGGGGAGATGGAAAGATGGTAGGGCTATTTCATTCTAAAATTTGGCGATCGCCTAACTAGGAAAACGGAAGCTCCACTGGGCAAATACACTATATATAGTACTAACTAACCTCAGGGACTGCCTCAAAGTTTTTAGCATGATAAAATCCACCTAAAAACAGTTAATTTCTGAGGAAAAATTACTTCTAAAATTTCGGTAAATAGGAAATAGAAAAGAAGAAAAACTGCTGTACCTAAATATAAGCATTCAGCTGTCAGCTAGAAGGAGAAATTAGCCTCCAAGAATAATTAAAAGTCTAACACCGAAAAAATGATAAACTTTAGATAAGTATTTTATTAATTTCATGTATCTTTTGGCGGAGCATGACCAAGAAAAAGTGCTCAAGCTGACTACTAAACTGCTGAATGCTTACTGATAAGTCCTATATATACTTTAACTATAAACTCTCTAAAAATTCTTCTATTCTCTGATTAAAGTTCTCCGGTTCTACCAAAAACGCCCAATGATTACCGGAAATTTTTTGTAAATTCAAATTTCTTAAATACTTTTTATATGGCTTAATTTGCAACTCACTTCTATTCAAACCTTTCTCTGGTTGAATGAACAAAGTTGGTACATCTATATATTCTGTTAAACCAGGAACTCCCATCACTTCCTCAAAGATTTCATTCCTAGCAGAAACAACAAATTTACTTCCCCACTTGCCATCAGCTTTTTCCTCAATACTTTCCTGAAAAACCATCTGTTGAAATTCACTCCAACCCCCATATTTTCCTAACTCTTTTGCCTGAGTTTCTGCCTCAGCAAAACTATTAAACGGACCCATGCCTTTAAGGGTTTCTAAAGTCCGGTAAAGAATGGGAAAAGTAACTTTAAGTAATCCAGGCATTTTCCCAATAAAAACTGGATCTACTAAAATCATACTTTTAAATATTTCTGGATTTTTTCTAGCCCAAATACAAGCGAGTTTTCCTGTCCAAGAATGACCTAAAATATTAGCTGAAGACCAGTTTAAATTCTCTATTAATGCTTCTAAATCGTCAATTGTTTTCTCAAAGCTGTAACCACTTTCTGGTTTTTCACTTTCTCCGTGACCGCGCATATCTGGGGCAACAATATGATATTTATCTGCTAAATATTCTCCTAAATTTAGCCAGACTAAAGCTGAATCTGCTAAACCATGTAATAATAAAAGTGGTTGTTTTTTATCCTGATTTTCTTTTGGCTGCCATTCTAGATAAGAGAGTTGAATCTCGGATAAATTTAAATTTTTACGAGTATAAACCATAATCAAATATGAGGATTAATATTTAGCAAGATAATATTATAGCAAACCTCTTACTTCTGTAACCTGGGTATCTGGCTTGCTTTTATCTGATTGAGATGAAATTGGCTATATAATATAAATATAATTTAAGGGTAAAATTAATATGAACAATTTAGGGGGTAATTTGTCAAATCAAGATAGTGGTATTAGTGACAATTCTGGTTTCCTTAATGACGATGATTTATCCTCAAGTCCGGATGACATAAATCAGGACTTAAACCAGAATTTAACCGATGGTTTCCATCAGCAACAGCAGTTCCACTATCAAAATTCAAGTATGAGCTTAGGGGAAAATCAAGATTTGGCTCAAAATGATTTTTCGTTGCATACAAAAAATTTCTCGTCAGAAAAATGCGACACCTCCAATAATTTCTGAAAGTAGTAGATAAATATAGTTTAAGTCTGACAACTGTAGGCAAATTCATCTACTGAAGCATCCAAAATTTATAAGACTTTTTTGAACCTACAAAAAATTTCTCATCAGAAAAATGCGACACCTCCAATAATTTCTGAAAGTATCAGACAGATATAGGTTAAGTCTGACAACTTTAGCCGAGGTTATTTCCTGAAGCACTCCAAATTTATGAAACTTGTAGAATCTCTAATAATTTCTGAAAGTAGTAGACAGATATAGGTTAAGTCTGACAACTTTAGCCAAGCTCATCTGCTGATATGGGAAAATAAGATTCCTCAAGGAATATTCTCAATAATAATCAAACTCGTAATAAAATATAATGTAGGTTTAGTTTCAGAACCTTAGGGAAGCTTCTCCCCTAGGTCAACCCAACATTTGGATCAGATTTCCATCTAATCTAATGATAGATAATTTAAGTTAGGTTGATAAAAGAACCCCGAAGTTTATTGAACTTTTTGAGCATACAAAAAATTTATAATTATCACAAGGAAAAAATTATGCCCATACCTTTACTTCCATTGCTTGCTCCCGCCGCAGCTTCAGCATGGAATGGAGTAGTTAATGCCTTTAATGGTGCCTCCGGTAGAACAATGCAACAAAATTTAGAAGGGCAACGACTAGCTCATCAAAAAGAATTACAAGAAAAACAAATAGTCGCTCAATTTGAGATTGAATATATGCGTACAATGTCTCAGATTAAGTTGCAGCAAAATCATCAAGAATTTAAACAAAAACTAGAAATTGCCCGTCAAGAATTTCAAGGGAAAATAGTTAAATACCAATGCCAAGAAAATCGGAAACTCCAGGAATTTATTAAAGGGGTAGATATGCAAATAGCTAAAAGTAACCAAGAATTTCAAGCCTGGTTATTTCAACAACAAAAACAAGTTCAAATTGAATTAGCTCAATATAACCGAGAAACCCAATATCTCAACGCAGTATATCAACGAGAAACTACCCTGGAAATTAAAGAATTAGAAAACTGGCCTATCAAAAATTATTCCTGGCAAATACTCCAATATCATCAAGGTCGCGACCCCATTCCGGTGCAAATAATATTGGCACCTCCAGAAATAGACTTTGACCATTTTGAACATCTAAATAAAACTTCAACTTCCACATTTCCTAAAGTGGAAAAACGCCTTTCTCAACACTTACGAAACTTCTTAGAAAAACACTATCCCTTGGAAAACCAACAACGACCCACAGAACTAATAGACCATACTTGGGATAGTAACCGTTTTGCGGGAGGTAGCGCAGTTAAAACTATATTTAGTCGCTTAAAATCTGAACCAATACTATTAATAGAATCAGAAGTAGATGGAGATTTAATTAATATCAAAGTTGCCTATTGGAGTGGGGGACAAGAAATATCTCCCTTCTACAAAACCATAATTTCTCAGCTACATTATCCGAAATTTCTCTATGAATTTGCTATTCAACGTGCCTTAGATTGGGAAACTAATGTTAAAGGAAAACTCTTAGCAAGAGGTAAAACTGAACAAGAGATAAATCAAAAATTTGCTGGAAATAATGCTTTAAATTTAAGTATTTATAGAGAATATAAAGAACTACAAGCGGAAGGAATAGAATTTGAAAGAGCCTACAAAACCAATAGCGAAGACTTTGGTAAATTATCAGCTTTGTTAGGAGCATATCATAATGTTATTGCTGCCCTATTTACTGATATTCATTATTTAATTAATACTAATTTATCGCCGAAGTTGCCAGAGTTGTTGGCAGAGTTGGAAACGGATTTTTCTATAGAAAAATGTCTGGCAGATGACCTATTTCAAATGGTTATTGAAAGTTATATTGGTAGTCTCAGAGCAATGACAAAAGACCGCTCCGAATTAGTACCAGGATTTGCTGCGGATATTGCTTTTGGTTTGACTGGTTTATCTAATTCTAATTTGGCGGAACAAATGTTAGATTTTTCCCTGGAGTCTTGGCTAAGTTCTCGTTATTTTTCTGTGGAGAATGGTAAGGAAAAATTTGATATGGTGGCTAAAAATTTACTGCCTCTGGATCAGGAATTTATAGGTAAAGTTAATCGCTGTTTGGTTGGTCTGGATCAGCAGAAAAAATTGAGTTTGATGAATTCTTGTTACCTCCGAGGGATTGATAAATTTAATCTCGGAAAATATGAGGAAGCAATTATTGATTTTGGCTATGTTATAAGTTTAAATCCTAAATTTGAATTTGCTGATTGTTATTATCGGCGAGGTTTGGCTTATATTCAGTTGGAAGATTATGGAGATGCGGTTGATGATTTGACTCAGGTTATTAGGTTAGATTCTAGTCACGCTCCGGCATGTAATTATCGGGGTTATGCTTACTATAAATTAGGTAAATATCAATGGGCGGTTGATGATTATAACCGGGCGATAAATTTGGGTTTGACTGAGGCGGTGAAAAATCGAGATATTGTTCTGGGTGTTTGGAAGAAAATTAAAAGGCAGCGGGAGTGGAAAGGGGATCTCTGTACTTTCGAGGTAGTTACTGTTAACAATACTGGCAAAGTTATTAGTTCTAACCAGGGAAGTGCTAGGCAAAAATTTGAAGACTTGGGTAGTGGAATTAAATTAGAAATGGTTTATATTCCTGGGGGAAGTTTTCTCATGGGGTCGCCGGGAAATGAGGGGAGCAGATGCTCTAATGAAGGTCCCCAACATGAAGTAACTCTCCAACCTTTTTATATGAGCAAATATCCTATTACTCAAGACCAGTACCAAGCCATTATGGGAAATAACCCTTCACATTTTAAGGGAGGAAGGCGTCCAGTAGAACAAGTAAACTGGCACAATGCTACGGAGTTTTGCCAAAAGCTATCATCAAAAATTGGGAAAATTTACAGGCTACCCAGCGAGAGTCAGTGGGAATACGCCTGCCGTGCCGGGACTACTACTCCTTTTTATTTTGGAGAAACTATAACGTCTGAGTTAGTTAACTACAATGGTAACTATTTTTATGGCAATGCTCCTAATGGAAAATATCGGGTAGAAACAACAGATGTGGGAAGTTTTCCTCCTAATGCTTTTGGTATATATGATATGCATGGGAATGTTTGGGAATGGTGTGCTGATGATTGGCATGAAAACTATAATGGTGCGCCTACAGACGGCAGTGTTTGGCTAGATGGAGAACAAAATCAATCACCGCTGCGGGGGGGTTCTTGGGCCTATATTCCTTTTTATTGTCGCTCTGCGTTTCGCCTCAACTTTGTTGGGCGCGACGACCACATCAACATTACTGGTTTTCGCCTTGTCTGCGATGGCGGGAGAACTCTTTAACCCTTTTATCTTTTCCCCTTTTGCCCTTTGCCCTGTTTTTCTTTTTCCTTGAGGTTCCCGCTTTAGCGGGTCGAAATTTTTTTGAGATTTAGGGGTTCTGATAGTTTTGGCCATAGAAAAGAAGGCGGAGGCACCCAAATTTCAAGTATTAGAAGTAGGTTAGGTTGAAGAATGAAACCCAATGTTAGTAATGGTCTTGTAGTAAATCTAGTTGAGAAAGAAACTTTATTCTAAGGGTAAAACACTTATGGTGAGGGCAGAAGGTATGAGAGCTAGAGAGGAATTTGAAAAAGATACTTTATAGAAGCGAATTTGGTCTTATATTTTACAATACCTATTTCATTAACTTAGACTACACTACTGATTTATATAGTTGGTTGGCTCATCTAGACCAGGAAAATACCAGGCATTTAAAACAAAAAATATTAACTCTTCTCAATACTATGGGATAATAAGAATTTGTCTCGAGAATAAACCCAAGATTTAGATAAGATTTCTATCTAATCTAATGATGGATAATTTAAGTTGGGCTGATAAAAGAACCCCGAAATTTATTGAACTTTTTGAGCATATAAAAAATTGATAATTATCAGAAGGAAAAAATTATGCCTTTACATTCACTTCCATTGGTTGCTACTGCTGGAGCCGCAGTATGGAATGGAGTAGTTAATGCCTTCAATGGTACTTCCGGTAGAACAATGCCACAAAATTTAGAAGGGCAAAGACTAACTCCTCAAAAAGAATTACAAGAAAAACAAATAGTTGCTCAACTGCAAAATGAATATATTTGTACTACCTCTCAGATAAAGTTGCAGCAGAATAATCAACAATTTCAACCAGACTTAGAACCAAATAATCAAGGACTTCAAAAAAACTTAGAAATTCAAGGTTTTGCTCATCAAAAACAATTACGGGAAAAACCTATCTCTGCAAAATTTGACTTGGAAATTTATCGTCAAGAATTTCAAACCAAAATAGTCAAATACCAATGCCAAGAAAATCCCGAACTCCAAGAATTTATTAAAGCAGTAGATATGCAAATAGCTAAAAGTAACCAAGAATTTCAAGCCTGGTTATTTCAACAACAAAAACAACTTCAAATTGAATTAGCTCAATATAACCGAGAAACCCAATATCTCAACGCAGTATATCAACGAGAAACTACCCTAGAAATTAAAGAGTTAGACAACTGGCCTATCAAAAATTATTCCTGGCAAATACTCCAATCTCATCAAGGTCGTGACCCCATTCCTGTGCAAATAATACTGGCACCTCCAGAAATAGACTTTGACCGTTTTGAACATCTAAATAAAACCTCCACCTGCAAATTTCCTAAAATAGAAAAACGTATTTCCCAACACTTACAAAACTTCCTAGAAAAACACTATCCCCTGGAAAACCAACAACGACCCACAGAACTAATAGACCACACTTGGGATAGTAATCGTTTTGCGGGAGGTAGCGCGGTTAAAACTATATTTAGTAGGTTAAAATCTGAACCAATACTATTAATACAATCAGAAGTAGATGGAGACCTGATTAATATAAAAGTTGCCTATTGGAGTGGCGGACAAGAAATATCTCCTTTCTACAAAACTATAATTTCTCAGCTAAATTATCCGGAAATTCTTGATGAATTTGCTATTCAACGCGCCTTAAATTGGGAAACTAATGTCAAACAAAAACTCTTAGAAAAAGGGAAAACAGAAAAAGAGATAAATGAAAAATTTGCTGGAGATAATGGTTTAAACTTAAGTATTTACAGAGAATATAAAGAATTACAAGGAGAAGGAATAGAAATTGAAACAGCCTACAAAAATAATAGTGAAGATTTTAGCAAATTCTCAGCTTTGTTAGGAGCATATCATAATATTATTGTCGCCCTATTTGCCGATATTCATTATTTAATTTATACTAACTTATCCCCCAAATTGCCAGAATTATTAGCAGAGTTGGAAACAGAATTTTCTATAGAACAACGTCTGGCGGACGACTTATTTCAAATGGTACTTGAAAGTTATATTGGTAGTCTCAGAGCCATAACAAAAGACCGCTCCGAATTAGTACCAGAATTTGCTGCGGATATTGCCCTTAGTTTTACTCGTTTATCTAATCCTAATTTGGCAGAAAAAATGTTAGATTTTTCCCTGGAGTCTTGGCTGAATTGCCGTTATCTTTCTGTGGAGAATGGCAAAGAAAAATTTGATATAGTGGCTGAAAATTTACTACCTTTGGATCAGGAATTTATGACTAAAGTTAATCGCTGTTTGGTTGGTTTGGGTCACCGGAAAAATTTGAGTGTAATAAATTCTTATTACTCCCGGGGAATTGAGAAATTTAATCTCGAAAAGTATCAGGAAGCAAGTATTGATTTTGGCTACGTTGTAGATTTGAATCCAGGATTTTCCGATGGTTATTATCAGCGAGGTTTGAATTATATTCAGTTAGAAAATTATGGAGATGCGGTTGGTGATTTTACTCAGGTTGTTAGGTTAGATGCTAGTCACGCTCAGGCATATAATTATCGGGGTTATGCTTACTCTAAATTAGGAGAATATGAACAGGCGGTTGATGATTATAACCAGGCGATAAATTTGGGTTTGACTGAGGCGGTGAAAAATCGGGATATTGTTTTGGGTGTTTGGAAGAAATTTCAACATCAGACTGAGGAGAAAATAAAGGGGGAAGAAACAAAAAGGCTAGAAAGAGAGGCTGAGGTAAAAAGGCAGCAGAAGTCTGAAGGGGAAGTCTTTATTTTCGAGATAGTAACTGTCAATAATACTGGCAAAATTATTAGTTCTAACGAGGGAAGTGCCGGGCAAAAAATCGAAGATTTGGGTAGTGGAATTAAATTAGAAATGGTTTATATTCCTGGGGGAAGTTTTCTCATGGGTTCGCCAGAAAATGAGCCGGAAAGGGAATCTTATGAAAGTCCACAACATCAAGTAAATATCCAACCTTTTTTTATGAGCAAATATACTATTACTCAAGACCAGTACCAAGCTATTATGGGAAATAACCCTTCGTATTTTAAGGGAGGAAGCCGTCCAGTAGAAAAAGTGAGCTGGCACCATGCCACAAAATTTTGTCAAAGGCTATCATCAAAAACTGGTAAGATTTACAGGCTGCCCAGTGAGAGTCAGTGGGAATATGCCTGTCGTGCCGGGACAACTACTCCTTTTTATTTTGGAGAAACTGTAACGCCCGAGTTAGTTAACTATAACGGCAAATATCCTTACGGCGATGCTCCTAAAGGGAAATATCGGGAAGGAACAACAAATGTAGGAACTTTTCGACCTAATGCCTTTGGTTTATATGATATGCATGGCAATGTTTGGGAATGGTGTCTAGACTTTTGGCATGATGATTATAATGGAGCGCCTACGGACGGAAGTGCTTGGGAAAGTGGGGGGAATAGTAATGGGAGAGTGCTCCGTGGCGGTAGCTGGTACCTCAACTCTAGGTATTGCCGGAGTGCTAGGCGTCTCTATACCTATGCTGACTACCTCAACTACATTAGGGGTTTTCGTATTGTCTGGTCTCCATCTTCCATCTCTGGCTGTTGCTAGAAGTAGTAGGTTAGGTTTAAGGATGAAATCTAACATTGCCTATGTGTATATGTATATATTATAGATATAAGCTTCTGACTTCCCTGGACTAAAAAACAGTTAATCTATCAAGCTGCCAAAATAGACAAAAACAGAAGTAGTAGGTTGGGTTGAAGAATGAAGCCCAACATTAACTATCTATATAAAGCCAGAAAAACTAATTATTCATTCAATGAAAAATTCCAGCGATCGCTTCTAAAGCAACCACAAAAAAACATTCTCTGAAGCACCAAAAAAACAGTAGGATTAGTCTTGCATTCCTTAATTAACTCTGGTAAACTAACGTTAGTGGATGCTGCTCGCCCTTAAAGTAGATTTTTTTTTCAATATAGAAATAGGCAAGATACCTGCATAAAATCAGAAAAGAGCTCGAAAGCGATCGCTTCTGAAGCAACCACAAAAAAAAACATTCTCTGAAGCACCCAAAAAACAGTAGGATTAGTCTTGCATTTATCAATTAACTCTGGTAGACTAATGTTAGTGGATCCTGCTCGCCCTTAAAGTAGATTTTTTATTCAACATAGAAATAGGCAAGATACCTGCATAAAATCAGAAAAGAGCTCGAAAGCGATCGCTTCTGAAGCAACCACAAAAAAAACATTCTCTGAAGCACTAAAAAAACAGTAGGATTAGTCTTGCATTCCTTGATTAACTCTGGTAGACTAACGTCAGTGGATGCTGCTCGCCCTTAAAGTAGATTTTTTTTTCAATATAGAAATAGGCAAGATACCTGCATAAAATCAGAAAAGAGCTCGAAAGCGATCGCTTCTAAAGCAACCACAAAAAAACATTCTCTGAAGCACAAAAAAAACAATAGGATTAGTCTTGCATTCCTCAATTAACTCTGGTAGACCAATGTTAGTGGATCCTACTCGCCCTTAAAGTAGATTTTTTATTCAATATAGAAATAGGCAAGATACCTGCATAAAATCAGAAAAGAGCTCGAAAGCGATCGCTTCCAAAGCAGCAAAAAAAACATTCTCTGAAGCACCAAAAAAAACAGTAGGATTAGTCTTGCATTCCTCAATTAACTCTGGTAAACTAACGTCAGTGGATGCTGCTCGCCCTTAAAGTAGATTTTTTATTTAATATAGAAATAGGCAAGATACCTGCATAAAATCAGAAAAGAGCTCGAAAGCGATCGCTTCCAAAGCAACCACAAAAAAAACATTCTCTGAAGCACCAAAAAAACAGTAGGATTAGTCTTGCATTCTTCAATTAACTCTGGTAAACTAACGTCAGTGGATGCTGCTCGCCCTTAAAGTAGATTTTTTTTTCAATATAGAAATAGGCAAGATACCTGCATAAAATCAGAAAAGAGCTCGAAAGCGATCGCTTCCAAAGCAACCACAAAAAAAACATTCTCTGAAGCACCAAAAAAAACAGTAGGATTAGTCTTGCATTCTTCAATTAACTCTGGTAAACTAACGTCAGTGGATGCTGCTCGCCCTTAAAGTAGATTTTTTTTTCAATATAGAAATAGGCAAGATACCTGCATAAAATCAGAAAAGAGCTCGAAAGCGATCGCTTCCAAAGCAACCACAAAAAAAACATTCTCTGAAGCACCAAAAAAAACAGTTAGGATTAGTCTTGCATTCCTCAATTAACTCTGGTAGGCTAACGTCATTTGATCCCGTTCGTCCTTATACTAGATTTTTTATTCAACACAAAAATAAAAAGGACTGAAGGTATAGTAAAACATAATGGAAAACTCAGAAGAAACATCGTGGAATAAAGTCAAAGAAACATTCAAAAAAATC
>JAKQYE010000460.1 GCA_023356605.1 Trichodesmium sp. MAG_R02
AATGTCCTACAGTAAATTCACTTTAGAAGAAGTTTTGACTAAGTTCGATTTAACTCTAGTCGAAAACTTGGGTAAATTTAATAATTTACCAGAAGTAACTCCTAGTCAACTCTTAAAAGAAACCTTAGAAGATAATATACCATTAGCAGTAGCGATCGCTACTGAAAAAGCTCGTTCAGAATTAATAGTATCGCCAATTTTAGTAGCAGTTAGAAAACATTTAAACAAACAAATAAGTTTATTTTCTGGTATGGAATTTAATGTCAATATTGAGTTAGGATTGATCGGTTTTTGCGATTTTATTATTAGTCGTTCCAACCTACAAACCATTATTCAAGCACCAGTAGTTACCTTAGTAGAGGCGAAGAATAATAATATAAAATCTGGTTTCGGTCAATGTTTGGCAGAAATGGTTGCTGCTCAAATTTTTAACCAAAATCGAGGTAATCAAATTCCTCAAATTTATGGTGCTATTACCACTGGAACTGCTTGGCAATTTTTAGAGTTAGAAGGTCAAAATGTAGTATTAGATTTAGAGGAATATTCCCTCAAGAATTTACCAAAACTTTTAGGGGTTTTAATTAATTTTGTTAGTTAGTTAGTTAGTTAGTTAGTATATAATATAATATCTGGACAACTTATATCATGTGTGGGGTATGGAAAATTTTTAGGCAATTAGGAATTGGAAGGAATTGATGTGAGAAAAGCATTTTATTCTACCTCATTAATGAGACTTTATATTTGTTCCCTTATGTCTCCTGCCTTATATCCTTTGCCTGACTCCGATTGACTCTTGAATTTTAACTTATGCCACAAAATTTAAGACTTTTTGTAGATATTTTTCTCCATCTTCTAACATCGGAAAATGAGCTGTATTTTCCATTACAATAAATTTTATATTTTCATTTAGTTTTGCTGCTTGCTTACCCATCTCTGCCGGAATAATTTTATCATATTCACCAGCTATTAACAAAGTAGGTACTGTTAATTTTTGAAATTGTTCTGGTAGCCATTCTGTTGCTTCTTTACTTACAGCAGTTAAAACTGTGCCATAGGCAGCATCAAAATCTGCTAATAAGAAATCTTCTAAAAAATCATTACATATACTATCAGGCAGAGATTTATATAAAAATCTGGCCATAAAAATACGACCCATAAAAGGAATTTTCATCAGCCATTTAGGTCGAAACATCACTACATAACGACTAAATTTGTGAAAAGCAGAAAAGCTTTTTTCATCATATTGAAAAATACCACTACAAGTTAAAATTGCTTTTTCTAATCTCTCTGGATACATATTCAAAAAGAGAACAGCAATAGACGCTCCAGTTGAATGAGCATTAACATAAACTTTATCTAAATTTAAAACATCCAACAGAACTTTTAAATCTTCTGCATAACTTACTAATTCATAATCACTAGTAAGATTTTTTGAAGTTTTAGAAATACTTTTTTCCCCTTGAGATTTAGATTTAGGTAAAGAAGTACGACCAAATCCTCTTAAGTCGTAAATTAAACAATCAAATTCCTCGGAAAGTTCTTCAGCTGTGGTTTCCCAATATTTGCCAGAACCTCCCCATCCGTGCAAAAATACCATGACTGGTTTTGATTTTTCTCTAGAACTTGATGTCTTTATCCATTCATAGTAATGTTCAACACCATTGATATTTATATAAGATGTTTCTTGTTCTGTCTTCACTCTAACTGGCTCCTAATCTTCGATGAAAATTTGTAATTTATAAATTATATAACAAAAAGTGAATTGCTATTACTCGTATCAAAATAATTGTATCTAAAATCCTATCTTTTAGGGGAAAACCCTCTGATACCATTTCTCAAAAAAATTTCTATATTTTGTGCAGTAGAGATATTGCATACAATGTCAATACAACATAAGGATAACTGACATTAACTTAGCTTAAGTTAGTAAAATGGTTATTCTACTTATATTAATTATTTAACAACTCAAGTACTGCCTAATACCAATTTAATCAATATTCGCTACAAATGAATCTGGGATTTTTTAGAAGTCAGGAAACACGAGTCAGAATGAATTGCTTCAATACCATTTTTTAGCTCATAAATTATATTTTTTAGTAAAAATGTTTTTATTGTCCTTACTATTCATAAAATTATTTTTTAAAATTGGTATAAGTTTAGAATTAATTTTAGGAATTAGATGAGAGGGTTACTGAAAATCATCGTTATCAGAATAACCTCTGAGTTCTTTGAATTTCCCAATCTTAAAAGCTGCTTCATTCTCCATGGTTTTCTAAGATTTTTCTGATAAATTCTGCCGCTGTGATAGGTGTTGCTGTTTCTACTTCAATACTGTTTTGATGTAGCCACCAACCTGAGGTAGTTTGGGGCGATCGCCATATTTCTAGATGTTCTACAGATGGATAGGCATAAAAGCTCTCATCCCCACTGGCGAAAATTCCCCAACTCCAATGGGTGAAATAGTCGTGACTAACCCTATATATAGGAAAATTTCCAGTTAAAGGCATTCCCCATCCATCAATAGCTATAAAAGCTTTCACTTGTCCGCCTTGGAGTTGCCAAGTATAAGCTGCTGCTACTGCTCCTACCACTCCTGCGCTAAAGGCAATAAATAGTAATGGTACATCTATAGTTATAGATTTTGAGTACCATAAAAATTTTGATATGTCAATGACAGAGTAGGGAGTATAGTCTTGAGTTGGGCATACTAAGAAGTGGCTGGAGTTAGAGAGACTCCGCCAATTAACAAATAATCCTTCCAAGAATTGATCTGTTAGCTTTGACTCATGTATTCCTGGGCAAATTACTACAGTCATTTCAGTTATCAGTTATTAGTCATATGAAATACAAAAA
>JAKQYE010000461.1 GCA_023356605.1 Trichodesmium sp. MAG_R02
GCATCTAGGATAATGAGCACCTTTTCCCAATTCACCCCTACCCTAACACTTAGCTATGCTATCATTTCCACTATTCTAACTACAGCATATTTAACTCCAGTATTAGCAGAAATTCCCAAATGGTCTACCTCAGCAACAGACCTCAAACCCCCATCAAAAAAATTAGCATCCGAAGCCAGCCCCACACCACCTTCATTAAAAAAAAACCGAAAAATTCAACCACACCCTCAGACCCAAATTATATTATCCCGCCAAATATCGCTGCCGATAAAAAAATTAGCCCTATCACTACAAGTTTACCCCTCAACGATATCCTTATCAGTCACCTCACAAAATGGCAGTTTAGTAGTTCCCAAGCTTTTGCCAATACTGCCAACAATGACATTATTTTAAATGGTATCTTTAAACTTAACGGTAGAGTTATGGAAAGCTTAACCCGCGATAATATTTATACCGTAGATCAAAAGGCCAGTTATTTACAACTGCGAAGTGTTTCCCTAGATAGAAAAGTTACTACCAGAACAATTGAACCCAAAAGTCTGACCGGGTTAGAAATTTCCATGAGTTTAACAGCAGATTGTATTTTTCCAGATACTCCCAACGACCAAAAATGTAGCTATACCCCTAGTATAATTACAGATCGCAATAGCATAGATTCAGATTTTTTAGTACCCACCCGCATCTCACAAACTTCTCAAGCAGGGGAAATTGTGAAACCAGAAACCTTAGCCTTGATGGAGCGCCCCGGTTTTCAAGCAGGAACAAGCACTCAACCTATAGGACTAGAGTTGTATTTTCCCAATGCCGGTGCTTTTCCTGGAAACACTCAATCTCAAAAAACTCAAATTGAGCGGAAAGAAGAAAACAATTATACAGCTTTCACCATAAACTCACGAATTCGTCAAGTTGTCAAAGCTAACGATACAGAAGCAGTTCTCGGGCGCACAATTCAGGGTTTTGTATTTTTTGACGATGAAAACCAGGGGTTAAATACAACTATTCAAGGGGTAGCGCAATTTTTACCCGATATCATTCCCGACTTAAAAGGCAGTGAAAATCCTGTCAACTCCAGGATCAACCGCCATTTATTTTTAGCCCCTAACAATACTCGTTTACCCGGCAACAGTTATACCATCTATTCCGCTGGAGTAGGTAGAGCCAAAAGTTTAACACCTGATATCACCAGCTTAAGTCAAGTTCCCAAAGGAAGTTATCATAGTATTTGGTTAGGTCTTTCCCCCATTATTGACCGTAGTATTAACCAAGGCCGTACATTCTATGACCCCACAAGTCCACAAGTAGCGACCACCAGTTCTGGCAGTGAAGGTGGGGAAGGTAGTAATGTAGACTTCACCTCTGCAATTAATCAAGACACATTTTCCACGGTTAGTCAAGACACATTTTCCACTCCCAACCTCCGTAATTTCTATGTTCAAGTTTATCTCAAATTTTTAGAACAAGATGCTAACCTCGTTCAGGAAAGTATTTATCAGGAGAAAACAAGTTACTATCCCCATCTGAGCTTTGCCGGAAACTGGACTGGTCCTCAAGATCTTTTCCGTTATTATACTGGTGCCATTGCCTCTGAAAAAATCAAGTTTTACCTGGGTTTTGACTATACTATTAGTACAGTAAATGGTTGGAAGTTTCGCACTGGTGGCATCGGTTATATTAATCCAGATCGGGATTATTACAGCCAAATTTTTGGCAATGCTACCAAAACATTTCGGATTAGTAAAAATGCTAATTTTACCTTGTCAACATTCTTTAATTATGCTATTGATCGGGATACTAAAATTGGTAGTGTCGTCAGCAATTCACCTGCTAGCGCACTTGCTGCCAGAGCTCGTTTGAATTGGATAAAAGGTTCTGTTGGTATCACCTACTATTTTGGTAATGTTATACCCAATTCTTTTGAAGACCGCTTATTGCTAGAGTTGAGTATTCGTCCGCTCAAAACAGTTACTTTTGGTGTTACCTACTCTTGGGCTAAAGTTATACCCAATTCTTTTGAAGATCGCTTATTGCTAAAGTTGAGTATTCGTCCGCTCCCAACTGTTACTTTCTCTAGCTTTGTTGCACCAATTGATAAAACTTCTAATTCCTCTCCCTATGGTGCCAATGTAACTTGGAAACTGAAAAATAAATATAACAGTCCGACCCTATCTTTGAATTGGCAAAATCAGAAACATAATTATGCTGATGACCCTTTTGGAAATAAAATTATCGTAAATGATAATAATTTTACAGTCATGTTTCGCCTTAGTAAGTAGAGGCAATTTATGAATTTCCCCTAAAAAAGTTAAATTTTCAACTAACCCAAATTTGTTGTCGTACTAATTACTAATTCCATAGTTATACCAAGTTCAGCAATTAATAAATATTGACCAGTATTCATCGCATTCCGAGGAACATTTCAAGGTTATAAACAATAAAAAAACCTTACATTTTAGAATCCAAAAAAACTAAATTTGAGTAATTACTATCATAATTAATAGTCAACTTTAAATTGCGACTTTTATCAGTAATTATAGCTGACTGTTTTGCCAAATTAATAAACGCCTAATCAATTTATTCAGAGTTAAAATCAAACCCTCAAGAAAAAAGTATTAACAGTTTTTTTTTCTTTGAAATTATACTTATTGGAAGGTAAATAAAACTCTAATTTACTCTTATCATTCACAGCAAAATAACGGTGAATACCTGTAGAAAATGGCATAGTTTTTTGATAGAAATTTGTGTGAGAAAATCCCATTTCCAGAATATTGCCCCGCAATATATAGGTATAATTCAATTCAAACAGGACTTATGCAAAGGCGTTATATAGTGCAT
>JAKQYE010000462.1 GCA_023356605.1 Trichodesmium sp. MAG_R02
ATCATCGGAGCCAGAAATTAAGTATTTATCATCTGGAGTGATAGCTAAAGTAGTTACTTTTTTTTGATGACCTTTGAGGACAAAAAGTAACTTTTTCTTTTCCATATTCCAAATGTTAATAGTGCCCTTACTTGAACCAGCAATTAAATATTTTTCATCTGAATTAATTGACATAGTTGTTGGGAATTCATTGAAAAGTTGCACAATTATTATTTGTACATACATTGCACATATTCCAATTAAAAATATCAAGAATAAAAAAGATTTTGGTAATAATAAAAGTAAAAAAAATGATGCACTAATAATAGTAGGTATTAAAATGAATAAAATCCTTGAAACAACAATAAAAAGAAATTGTAGAGGAGTTAGTAAATCAACAATATGCTTTTTCTCTTCTAAACTCCAGACTGTAACTAAATAAGAATTCCACACCACATTCATATTATTTATAAAAATTAACTCCTGGTTACATACTGTAGCAGCTATAGTAATAATTTTCTTTTGTTCTTTCTTAAATGGGTTAAGCTGAGTTAAAATTGGATATTTGATATCTGAATATTTAGTATATCTGGTGAGATTTTCAATATTTGTATTGGCTTTTTTCAGAAAATATCTTATTAAGATAGATATAGAGAACAATGTAAAAATCAAAAAAATTAAGCCAATATATTCGAAATATAAGTAAATAAATACTATACTTAAGAAGACTAAATATATTATAATTAAAAATAAAAAAAATCCTAATACCCCTATGATTGATGCTGTTATATATGAAAATAAAATCAAATAAAATTCATTAAAAGTAGTAGATGTAAATATATTTTCTATCTTTTGTAAGATATAACTATTTTTATGGGTTGTAAATATATTAATAGGCTGAAAATTTTCTAAATCATAATATCTAACAATATTATTGTTTAAACAAAAAAATACTTTTTTTCCATCAGGGCTAATGGTGACATCATTTACAGAGATATCATTATTAGCCTGAATGCACTTTTTTACTGAGTCTAAATTCCAGACCTTAAGTGTTTTGTCCTTTGAAGCAGAAATTAATTTTTTATCATCCGGGCTCGTGCTCACAGAATGTATTGAGTTATTATGACCAGTGAAAGTTAAAATTGCCTTGCCAGATTTTGTTTCCCAGACTTTTAAGGTTTTATCCAAGGAGGCCAAAATAAATTGTGTTCCATCAGATGTCAAAGCAATATCGACTATTGGAGCAGTATGACTTTTAAGTTGACGATCAAACTCTCTACGGAAAAACTTTCTTTGGTAGATTTGCTGATTTATTTTTATTCCTGTCCAGAAATTAAGATTGAACAACCTTTTTATAGTAGTTTGATGTAAATTATCGGAGGCATCTTTTGCATTCCAAGCAGTTAAGTAATTATCACTGCCAACAGCAACTATTTGATTATCATCAACAGTAGCTGCTATTGCATATACTTTTACTTTTGGTTGATCACTATTTCCACATAAATTATCCTTCCAGAGGAGTTTACCATTTTTTAAGCTCCAAATCTTAATAGTTCCAGCATTTCCTCCAGAAATTACTCCCTCTCTAGTGATAGCAATAGTTCTTACTAAGTCTCCATGACCTTTTAAGGTTAACTCTTCTTTCCCAGTTTCTAGATCCCAGACCTTGATGGAATTAATATTAGCAACTGATGCTGAAACTACTTTCTGACCATCTAGAGTGATACCTACAGCAACTATGGGTAAACCATGACCATTAAATGTCAATATTTCTGCACCCGTTTCTAAATTCCAGACTCTAACAGTATTATCAGAAGCACCAGAAACTACTTTTTGACCATCTGGAGTAATAGCTACAGCATTTACTGGAGAAGTATGACCTCGAAATGTCATAACTTCTGTCGCTGTATTCAAATCCCATTTTTTAACAGTATGGTCCGATGAACCAGAAACCACAAATTTTCCGTCTGGTGTGATAGCAACTGCATTGACCGAGTCGACATGACCACTGAGAGTACATATTAGGTTTCCATTAGGAGAACTTAAGCTAGGAGTCAAACTAATCAAACAACCATTCTGAGCTTCTGAGATTTGCTGCAACAAACTTTTAATTTCTGGTACATCAAAAGATTGTAAACGCGCTGATAGTTGTCCTGCTAGTTGCTTTGCGTCTTTGACTAAAATATGTGCCGACAGTCGCAACGCTCCTTGAATTAATTTCAAAGTTCTAACTTTCTCATTGTTACCCCCAACCAGATCGTAATCTTCAATTAACCCCTGCACCCCAAAGTCAGGATGTTGTACCTTTGCTGCCATGAAATCAAAATTAGTCAGGAGTCTGTAATACTTTTCCAATTTCTCTAATTGATTTGACCCCACCAAAGTATGAACATTACCCAACATCGCACGTTGACGAGCAGGCGTTGCAGATGCTAATTTTTCAGCAAATTTCTCCAAAATATCACTCCTGGTAACTAACTGTTTGTCAACTCATATCTGTTCAAGCTATCTAATGAGTCTCATCCCCCAACTTCCCTTAGTAAGGGGGCTTTTGATCTCCCCCTTTTCAAGGGTTTAGGGGGGTTAGGTTTTTAGGATACATCAGTTCCATACAGCACCTCTCAAACAACTTCTAAACATCTGCATATAAATCATCAGCCATCCGTGCATTCACTTCCTCAAACAACCTGCGGGTACTATCCAACTTCCTTTTCCCCTTAAGAAAATCAAGAAAACTAGCATGATAAATACTGTAACAAATTTCTCCCCCAACTTCCTGCTTACTCAAAAATTCCACCCACTCTTTTTTCAGAACATATTCCACATCATCCACAT
>JAKQYE010000463.1 GCA_023356605.1 Trichodesmium sp. MAG_R02
CTGTATGTTATTTTGATTTGTCGTTTATAGCAGTTTTCATTTTAGTCGACCACAGTAGGGACGTTGCATGCAACGTCCCTACAAGGTTTTGGTTGTGAAGATATGGTTTATCAATCTGAAAAGCTCTGTAAATGCACAAAAGCTTACTACTTAATTATTTATTCATCACTAATTTTTTAGCAATAGGCATCCGCCAACCTGTGCCAAAGGCGCGATCGCTAATTTTTAAACCTGGGGGTGCTTGTCTACGTTTAAATTCTGCTCTCATGACTAATTTTACTATTTTATTTACTACTTCTGAATCATGTCCTGCTGCTATAATTTTGTCTAAGGATTCGCAGTTTTCTACTAACCGAAATAAAATATCGTCTAAGATGTCATAAGCAGGTAAGGAATCTTGATCTTTTTGATCTTCTTTTAATTCAGCACTGGGAGCTTTTGTCAGAATATTTGGGGGAATAATATTTTGCTTTTCAGCAATTAGTAAGTTTTTGGCTCCAGAGAAATTTTGATTATGATTAACTGCTTGTTCATTCAACCAGTGACATAAAGAATAAACGCGGGTTTTCGGCACATCTGAAATTACTGCTAATCCACCATTCATATCACCATAAAGGGTACAATAACCAACTGCTATTTCTGATTTGTTGCCTGTAGATAAGAGTAAATGACCAAATTTATTGGAAATAGCCATTAATAAATTTCCACGAATCCGAGATTGAATATTTTCTTCAGCAATACCAAAATTTGTACCTGTAAATAAGTTTGACAGACTCTTGTCATAGTCTTTCATTAAGTTATCAATAGATATTATTTGTTTGGCAATACCTAAGTTTTCTGCTAGTTCTAGGGCATCTTTTACGGAATGGTCGGAACTGTAGGGGGAAGGCATTAAAATAGCTAAGACATTTTCTTTTCCTAGTGCTGCTGTAGCGATCGCTGCAACTAAGGCTGAATCTATTCCTCCACTTAAACCTAGAACTACTTTGGAAAAACCGCACTTGTACACATAATCTTTAAGGCCTAAAACTAAGGCAGACCAAATTTCTTCATCTTCAGTTTCTGGGAAGTTTATATTTTCCAAATTAACGGAAATTAAATCTTTTTTTGCGCAATTAAATTCTACAATTGCTAAATTTGTCTCAAAAGCTTGAGCACGATAAATCACATTTCCAGCACTATTAAAAACCACACTACAACCATCAAAAATTAAGTCATCATTTCCTCCGACTTGATTGACGTAAATAATTGGTATTTGATAACGATTTGTATTATGTTTTAACATTGCTTCTCGCAATTTTTGTTTTCCAGCTCGATAGGGAGAAGCTGACATGTTAATTACAAAATCAACTTGTTGTGCTGCTAATTCTTTCATGGGGTCACAAGTATAATTTAGTCTTCCCCAAAATGCTTCATCATTCCATAGGTCTTCGCAGATAGTTACACCGACTTTAGCTAAATTTTCTGAGCTGTTGGGGGAATTTTCTAATGTGAAAAAATGTCTGGTTTTTCCTGGTTCAAAATATCGGTATTCGTCAAATACATCATAGGTCGGCAAAAGTTGTTTATGAAATGTTTGTTGGATTTGGCCATTGCTTAATAGAACTGCACTATTAAACAGTGATTTTGCTCCTGTATTAGGGGCTTGAGAATTGAAGGTTACAGTTCCTACTAAAACGGCTATTTCTGATGGTAAATCTTTGGCTAGTTTTTCTAATTCTAGGGTGGCAGCTTTTATTAAACTAGGGTAAATTAATAAATCTCGTGGGGGATAACCTATTAATGATAATTCTGGGGTGATGATTAATTTGGCATCTAAGTTTTGTGCTCTTTGTGCGGCATCTAATATTAATTTTGCATTGCCTGAAATATCACCAATAATAGGGTTAAGTTGAGCGATTGCAATTTTCATAATTTTTAGGGACAAATTTGGGTCTGAGCGATCGCTCTTCTAGGGCGATTTGATAATTTTATTTTTCTTGGATTAATATCAGGATTTAGGCATAGCCACTATATATAGTAGGGGAAATGCCATTTACCTTCTATAGATAGGGGTTATTATTGGTTGGTATAAACTGTTATTTACCCTATGGTATGTTACCATATTATTAGTTTACTCCAGTAGGGTGCGTTAGCAAAACAAGGTAGAGCATAACGCACCTGTTTTTACTATAATTTAGATTTTAGATTTTAGAAGGGTTTTTTCTCTGAACTGGAATAATTTAGTAATAAAAAGCATTTGGTTTGTAGTTGGGCTAAATCCTTTCCTGCATAATTATACTTAGACTAACAGTGTTAAAAGCCTTTTATGTAGGTAGGCTTATCTATTCCTAAAGTCTAGTATCAATTGCGCGATCGCATAATGTATTTTTCAACTCCGCCCCAGTTTGACTATCCTTCCAAAAGAGGAATAAGTGGCCTACCAGAAAGGTCAAAATTTAGGAGGAAGTACAAGCTCTGTAACCCTTGCTCGATAAACATTGTCTTAGTTGAGGACCCTCCCTTTGAGCTGCACTTAGGGCTCTGGCCCTACTACCAACTTTAATTATAACTACCTAACACCTAACACCTAACACCTAATACCTAACACTTGCCACCTAACAACTAATGGTGTAAGATAACCTCATCGGGTCGCGAGGGAGAATATATTGAAGGCCACTAATAGGAAGGCCATCAACATCCTCGAAGCTATCTCAAAATGGGAAATAAGGAGATGGAGATAAAATTCTCTAATCTTTAATATCTGTGGCCAAGTCTTAGAATTTAGAATTTAGAATTCAGAATTTAGAAGGGCTTTTTCTCCGAACGAGGT
>JAKQYE010000464.1 GCA_023356605.1 Trichodesmium sp. MAG_R02
AAGGCGGAGTTAGAGACAGAATTATTTTGAGAATTAAGCAACTCCCAATTTAGAAATATTAGCTTGAATAGGAAAAAAAATAGTTGATAAAAGGAGAATTAACATGAACAATTCAATGGATTAATTCTTATGGTCTTTCATTTATGGAATCAAAGAGTTAGAAACTTCTTTAACTTTAAAGGCAAAAAACAACTCAAAAATGTTGGTCAACAATTAGTTAATGACCCCACATTTTGGGAAATGTATATTTAACCTACGTTATATGTTAAAGGAAATAATTAGCAATAACTCATCCCTGAATAAAGTCTTTCAAAATATTCAGTTAAACCTCAAAAACATTGGCGATATTCCTCAATATTTTATCCCGACAGCTGAAGAGTTAGTAAGAGTTACATAAACCAAAAAATCATCAGAGGAATTCCCTATTCCTATATTTAGTCCGGAGGATTTAAAAAGTTATGAAGTTATCAATATATCTAGGTTTTAATATCGCCAGAGTTATCAGAAAAAGTGAAAGAAATTAGTAAGCTTGAGAAATTATGGTATTTGATTTTTCAAAATAGTTCCCACAAGAAATAAAATTTCAAATATTAGGATTTATCCCCTTTTTTAAGTTTTTATTTAGGGTAGGTTTCGGACTTACCCAAAGAAACCCAGTTAAGAAAGTAAATCATTGTTTTTAACACATAAATATCTACGAGAAACCGGGTTTCTCAGTTTGCCTGCATAAGTCCTGAAGTTTTTATTTAAGGTAGGTTTCGGCTATCTGATACAAACCATAGACTCTTAGTGAAAAGTGAAACAGATGGGTGGTATGAAGACAGGAGGCAAAAAGAGTATCCTATTTTTAGTTCTACTAAACTGTACCCATAATAACAGTGAACAAACTACTTTTATGCTACTATAAACATATAAAAAATCAATAGACTTCTCCAGACAAGGTTCTCAAACCCTTATGCTCCGATTCAAAAATTGGTATTTTTAGAGAAGTCTAATGTAAGAAAAAAATCACTATGAAAAAATTAAAATTTTTAATAACTGGTGTCAGTGTCATTGCAGCCGGCACTTTTGCTGCATATATTTACTTTAAAAATATAGCAATTAAAGTGTCTCATCCCCTTAACAGCAGCCAAGTTGTGCCAGAATCAGCAATTATGGCCACGTTCTTCCATCCTAATCAAAAAGCTATAACTAAATTACAACAATTTGGTACACCTGAAGCAAAAAAGTTGATTACTCAAAGTTATACAGAATTTCAGCAAGAAAATTTAGCCGAGGCTAATATTGATTGGGAAACAGACATTCAACCTTGGTTGGGAGGAGTAATGTTTGCTTTTGTACCTGGTGAGGAGAAGCCAGATATGGAGCCTATAAATCTTTTGATGGTAGTAGGAATTAAAAATAAATTAGAAGCTTTAAGATTTGTTACTAAGTTAAAAGGGGAAGAGGAAAGTAGGGTAATAAAGAGAGAATATCAGGGGGTGACAATTCGAGAAATTACTGATGAGAGTGGGAAAACTTTTAATTTAGCGATTTTGGGAGATTATTTGGCGATCGCTCCCATAGCAGAAGTAGTGGAAGATGCTATTGATACATTTCAGGGTAAGAGTGTTTCCCTGGGTGAAAAAGCCACTGAGACTTTACAGCGGAATACAGGGGTCGAGAACGCTATCGCCACTATTTTTATTCCTAACTATAGTCAATTAATCACAGAATTTGCGGATGATTTGCCGGAGAATCAAAACTTGCCTAATACTAGTTTACAGGAATTCGAGCAAATAGATTCTATGGTGATGGGAATAGGTGTTGACGATGGGGGTGTGCGGTTGCGGGCGGTGACTAAGTTAGTTTCTCCATTGCCTCCAAATTTAATTAAACCTGCATCGGATAAAATTTTGCAACGGTTTCCGGCAGAGACAATGATGTTGCTCAGTGGCATTGGTATTAGTGAAATTTGGTCTCAGCTTGTGACTCAAGCACAGGTTAATCAAAGTTTACAGGATGCTTTAGGTATGGTGAGGCAGACCTTTGAGGAAGTAGGTTTGGATGCGGATAGAGAAGTATTTAGTTGGATGGATGGAGAATTTGCTCTTGGTTTGATTAGGTCAAATCAGGGAATCTTAGCCACAACTGGGGTTGGTGGGGCAATGGTTTTCGAGACTAGCGATCGCTCTGCTGCCGAAGCAACATTGAAAAAGTTAAATCAGATGGCAAGTCAAAACAAAGGTGTGACGGTTAAGGAGAAACAGATGGGAGAGCAGTCGGTGACGGAATGGCAGATGGTTGGTATTGGTGATTTTTTTGGATATGGGTGGCTCGATGATAATGTGTTGTTTGTGGCAGTGGGAAAACCGTTAATAGAGGCAATGATCAGTATGCCTGAGGATGGTTTAATTGATAGTGAAAGTTTTGAGGAAATTGTGGGGTCTTTGCCAAAGTCGAATCAGGGGTATTTTTATTTGGATATGGAGCAGGCCATGGCTTGGGTGGATCGTTATCCGTTTGTAAATTTGTTGATGCCTAGGGATGTGAAGGCCATTTTGGATTCTATTCGTGGTATTGGGGTGACGGGAAGTTGGTTGGATGAGTTGACAAATGAGATGGAGATGTTGTTGGCGTTGTAGGAGGAGGAGATTTGTAGGACTAATACTACAAAAGTTAAAAGTAAAAGTTAAAAGTGATTTTTAGATTGGTCGTAGTATACTTATACCAATGAACAAGTTGGCGATCGCTATACATATAATTATCTACTAGGTATAGCGATCGCGCTTAGGTTTTATAGAGCAGTAATTATAAAAAAAA
>JAKQYE010000465.1 GCA_023356605.1 Trichodesmium sp. MAG_R02
CTAGGTGGTCAAGATTTTTAACTGTTATTAATTCTATTAAAGACATTTTTTTGATACTCAATAAGGATGGAATCATCAGTTTTATGATCTCACTTGAAGTGACTAAAGACCATAAGTAATTGTACGTAAATTAAATAGATATTGTCTTGTAACCTCTTGTAATACAATTATGTTGTGCGGAATGTGGGTTTAAAGACTAATATCTTAAATAGCGATTTATTGTATCATGGCTAATATTTTCCAGATGATTTGTCAAGTTCGTTATAGTAAAATTTGTGTGAGATTTAAGTAAATATTGACAGTAGTCAACAAAATTAAAATTCATTTTTTTTTGAACTAATATAATCCTGTCATTATCATCTAAGAATTAAAGATTTTTAGCAAGTTAATTTAATATTTTGTAACCTTGTTTAAAGATATATTCAAAGTAATATCTATCTGAAAAAAACTAATTATAGTATGGAGAATTTTATGTCGACAGTACGCTATATATAGCGTACCTGCGTAAGTCCTGATATTAAGAGTTTTTTTGATAGTTGTACGCGAAATTGGAAAGGTATTAAAGTTAAACCACCATTATTTAAAAGTAGAAAGTCAAAGCAAACTTCCAGATTTGTAGGAGCTAATTATCAGGTTGATAAATCCCAAATCTACCTGCCAAAAGTCGGAAGAATTACAGCATTTTTTATGCCTGTCGACCACAGTAGGGACGCCCTTATGCAACGTCCCTACAAGGTTTTGGTTATGGCGATGTGGTTCATCAATTTGAAAAGCGCTGTAAGATAGTTTGGTCAAGACTATTAGCTATTTAAACCAGTTCAGTTACTATAATTAAAGGTGGTGCTAGCCATTCTAACGGCTAGTTTTGTTGTTTATCCTTGTGCTGAACATTTGCCAAAAACCAACAATTCAATAGAAATTGATTTGGGTATCTCTACTTTTGCAATGCTAGGGACCTTCCCATTTTTGTTATGCAACGTCCCTAGTCCCTAAAAATTACAAATTTTGAGCCTCACTCATATTAGAAATTGCTATAAATCAATTTCAAAAAGGTATCCTTGTTGAGACTCTGGCAATTCACTTGCATACCAGGGTGAAAGGCTCTTTCCCCCTGGCCAAGAAATTGCAGATGAGCAAGCAAACAAATGGTTGGCTGGTTTGGTACTGGGATTACATTGAGAATCAACAACGCTCACACTGGTAATATTCATCACAGGTAAAATAACCTCTCTCACCCTTGCTTGCGATTGCGGGTCGATACAGATGACTTTACCTCCAAACCAAAGTGTGAGCCAAAGATAACCTGCCCTATCTACAGCCAATCCATCAAGTACTCCTTCATTTTCATGGGCAACAATAAGTTTGTGATCGTACTTAACATTTCTTAGGTTTCCTTCGATTTGAGATGAATTGAGAGTAAAGACATAAACCGCCCGTTCTAGACTATCTACAACATAAAGCGATCGCCCATCTGGTGAGATTCCCATGCCATTACCATAACCAAGTCCTCTAAAAACTTCTTGGACTTGTCCCTGAGAATTACAGCGTAGTAGTGCCCCTTTTTCTCTAATTCCCGTGGCATCTTCATTGATGGTGTTAAACCAGATATGTCCGGTTGGGTCAATAACTACATCATTACAAACCAACTTTTTACCTTGATATTCTTGAATAATCGGCACTAGCTCTTGGGTATTGAGATTAAATTCCACCAATCCCAACTCCCCAGATAATACTACAGTTCCTGTTGCAGATACTGCAACACCATAAAACAAACCAGGTAATGAGAACCATTGCATCTTGCGGGTTGTTAAGCACAGTTGAATGAGCCGAACATTGCCGTAGTCTAGACAAAATAATTGATTATTTCTGGAGTCATAGCAGAGTCCTTCACCCCCCTGGAGGACGCACTCTTGCACCACGGTAATTTAATAAGCTGGTGAGCGTCGTTCTTGTAGTAGTGCATTGCGTAGATGCTCCCCGTAAAATTGTAGAGCAGATCGGTTAGTCCCAAAAAGGTTGAGCTCTGCTATTGAACTTGAATGATAGTAACTATCTTTGATTTGCTCCCCTGGTTCGCAATTCAAGCTAATCATTTGTGAGTCATCGAAAATTTGTTGAGCAAGACTAAAATCAAACAGTGTTGAGGCAAGACCACTTTTACGAGTTGACAGATATAAGCGAATGCTAGTGCGCTTTTGTTCTGCTGATGTCCGTTTAGGAATCTGGGGGCGAATTCCCTGAGCTAATTTCAGACCAGCTAATGGTAGATTTAAGTTAAGACTGTGCTGATATAGGGAGCAAAATGTAACGCTCATACGAGCATTCATTTCAATTAAGATCGGATAGTTTTGCTCTTGAATCCAAAATTCAGCGCTGAAAAAGCTATTATCCAAACCACTATTTTGAATAAAATTAGTTATTCGCTCATAAATAGCATTTTTTTGGACTTGACTCAGTTGAGAAGGAAAAGCATAACAATCCACTGATACATCTTGTGCTTCTACAGTATCCACTAAACCAATAAAATTAATCTCTCCTTTATAAACAAAGCCATCACAAGTTAAGGATTGACCAGAAATTAGTTCTTCAACTAAAAGTGGAACTTGAGAAGTTATAGCTAAGGGGTATTTTTTAGCATCAACAAACTCTTGGAATAAAGCTTGATACATTTTCCAATAAGGTTTATAAGCTCTCGCCAGTTTTTTACATACCTGTGGTAATTCTTCCAGTCGATCCACCTTACCAGAAAACATCCCGTAACTAGAACAAACTGGTTTAACATATACAGGAAACTTCAGC
>JAKQYE010000466.1 GCA_023356605.1 Trichodesmium sp. MAG_R02
AATGGTACGATGCTGATTTTTCCAAGAGATTTTCCACTAATAACTATTGTTCAATGGTACGATGCTGATTTTTCCAAGAGATTTTCCACTAATAACTATTGTTCAATAGATGAATAAAACATCAATCTATTTGGGACAGCCCTCACTACTTGCTCAACAGGAAAATGGTACGATAGATGAATAAAACATCAATCTATTTGGGACAGCGATCGCTACTTGCTCAACTGATAACTAAAATTAGAGTTTAGCAGTGCCATATCAAGTCTTAAATGTTACTTTAGGAAGAGGCAATAAATTAATAGCTAATAACTAATAACTTATAACTGAAATGACATACTTTTTTATTGGTGGATGTCCTCGTTCTGGAACTACTTTATTACAAAATATTATTTGCTCCAATACCAAAGTGAATCCGTTAATTGGAGAAGTAGGTTATCTGTATCATTTAGTTAATGCTTATAGTACAGGTAAAATTGATTTTGAAAGCCAAAGTAAATATTATTTTTCCGATCTAGAAGAACTCAGAAATTTTAGTGCTGAACTAGTAAATAATTTTTTAAAACATATTTGGAAGCGTTATACTAATACTACTCATATTGTCCTCAAATACCCTCTTATGGGAGAATTATTTCCAGATATTTATGAGTTGGTAGAAGATGTGAAATTTATATTGATTATTAGAGACCCACGAGATACTATTGCATCTTTAATTAATGTGGGAAATAAAATGGCTCTTCAGGGTGAAGATAGACATTTAACTCCTATGTTTACAGAAAGAAAATTATCAGAATTTATAGAATTTTATCGCCGTGCTTATGGATCTTCCTGGAATTATAAATTAGTCGGTTTTCAAACTAAGGTTGCTTATATCAAATATGAACATTTAGTACTTAATCCCACTGTAGCTATTCAAGAACTTCAAGATTTTACTGGTTTAAATTTAAGTAGCTCTATAAAAGATGCTAAATGGCAGCGAAGTCAAATTAATTATAGTCAGTTAAGTGATGCAGAAAAACCTTGGTATTCAGAACTTTATGGCCAAGGAATATCATCTAAAAGTGTGGGGCGTTATCCTCAGGTTTTGCGACAGGAAGAAATTAACTTTATTAAGAGAGAGGGAGCAGATATATTCAGAATTTTTAGATATTAAAAAGTAGCGTTCGCCTTTCATAGCAATTAGAAAAAATAATCTGAAATCTGAAAAATATAAAAAAGAATAGTTAGAAATTTTTGCCGAGGAGCTACTTATATTGCTATGTGTAAGTCAAAAGTCAACTCCGTCGGCCTAAGATCTAAGGGAATGCGCGCTTGGTGCCTAAGTCCTGACAGAAAACAAAGAATTCCACCCCATGGGAGCTTGATGTTCCCACTGCTATACCTTGATAACAAACAATGAATATTTTAGATGAACTAGACTATTTTATAAATCAAACATGCATAAAAGATCCATTACTTGTAGGACTTTGAATTTTTAGGAAAATAACAAATTCAGAAGGCTTCAAACTATGATACAGTTACTCTTTATTTAAAAAACTAAATAATTATATAATTGAGTTGTTAATGCCAAGGCAAATTTCATCTACATATAGTGTATTTTTCTAATATAATCAAAATCTGTCACTATATATAGAGTGCATTTCATATGAATCTAAATCCCCAACAACAAATTAATTATTTCCGAGAATGAACTAATAGCTGTGTTGATGACCAATTAATCCACCTCAACGTTATCCCATTAGAAGAACAACGGCCTTATGAATTTTTGTTTTATTCTGATGCCATTCCTCGACGCAATGATGGCCGAGTAACGAGTGAAATATTAAAGACTTGAATGGGTCAATCAATCTCGAAAATTCGACAAAAAATGCCGATAGCTTATCGGTGAACGCCTGTGGACTTGAAGGTGCTGTCTCCCTTGGTTGAAGCAGGAATTGAACAGCAAGCCTGTCTAGGTTTGTATAGGTTTCATGAAGCAGATATCAATATATTGAAGAAGGAGGATGGTGGTGTTCTGGAATTGATTTACTTTCTGGAGAAGAAGACCTTTGGGGTTGTTTCAAACCTAGTCAACCACGTCATAGTTACGACTAAAAAGAGTTAATTAAATATGAACATCCCCCCCCCAACTCCTACCAGTTTATTTGCTTTAAAAATTCCCCTACATTTGTGGCAAAAAATAGCTACCCATTATCAATTAGAAATTTTGCCAGAAGATATTGATAATAATCAACCAGACTCCGGTTTTTGGCAGTGGTTTCTCCCCCATCCCCAGATACCTTTATGTATTACTGAAGGCGCCAAAAAAGCAGGGGCTTTACTAATAGCATCTTATGTGGCTATTGCCTTACCAGGAGTATTTGGTGGATACTGAGTTTTGAGAGATGAATATGGCAACTGTATTGGCAAACAAAACTTAATTCCACAGTTAGAAAAGCTGATTAATAATCATCGAGAAATATATGTTGCATTCGACCAAGATACTAAATCTAAAACTATTAAAAATGTTAATGTTGCTATTAGAAAAGCTGGATATTTACTTAGAACCCACATTCGGAACTTCCCGCATGTAGCACAAAAAGATACATGAATTATCATTACTATTTTGAGTCAACAAATTAAACAAATTAATTCTATAGAACAGAAAAAATTAGTGGCATGAATATTTTGGGCCAACTAGGGATTTCTTTTGGCAGCATAACATACAGGAGGAACTACAGGGCATGTTCCATAAATTAAGTTTTTAGCTCTTCAAGTAGTGCGATCGCAAAGCGGACTGGAAGTCTATCCCAAAG
>JAKQYE010000467.1 GCA_023356605.1 Trichodesmium sp. MAG_R02
GTAGACAATATATGAGGAAGTGGGTTATCTTCGTAGCCAATAATTCTCATCCATGTGGGTGAGTAATAAACTTCATTTGTTTGTATATTCCAATCCCAAATACCATCGTTTGTACCTGAGACAGCAACTTCATAGCGTTCTTCCCGTACATTCAAGATTGATTCTATTCGACGACGCTCGAAAATTTCTGCACTTAAAGCTTCATTTTTTTTCTTTAATTCCTCGGTTTTTTCAATAAATTTTTGCTGTAGTGCTGCTACCATTAACTGAAAGTTGACACTCAGAGTGTTAATCTCTGCAATTCTACTTTGTGGCAAATTTCTAAAAGCTGATTCAGACAGAAGTTTTTGAGGTAACTCTGTAGTTACTTGCGTCAGTTTTAAGATTGGTGCTACTAATCTTTTACTAACCCAGACTGATATGATTAGTCCGAAGAATACAACTATTTGTATTGTGCTTAGATGTATAATGTAGCTCGTATGTAAATAGTCAATATAAGGTGCTGTCCCTTGCTTGATGTATAAATACCAGGGAAGATCGTCACTAACCTTGACTTTCATTCCGTAGAATGATTGTTTCCAACTTTTCATTTTTGACATTCCTGGTATTTTAGGCTGCCACTTAAAAAGATCTCCATCGTAGTGGATATTTCCTGTTTCGAGTAAGTATAATTTTTTTCGAAGAGTTGCTCCTGAATGACTGTCAGCAATTATATAGTTTTCACCATCCACGAGTATTGCTTCTATTCCTTCCATTCCATTTACTTGGGTATTTAGTTTAAGAAATTCACTGATTTGACTTAAATTTAGAGACCCATAAATAATTCCCTCAAACTGATTATTTATAACTACTGGTATGACGATATCAATATGAGGTGTAGTAGAAGATCTATCTGTTTGAACATCTATAATTTCTGGTTCTAGTTTTTTTGCTATCTTCCTCAGATTATACTTATCAAATATGTTTAACTTAAAAATTGATTCTTCAGTGTCGTTAAATTCTGGTTCAGCAGCAATGATTTTGCCACTAGCATCAGCAACATAAATTTTTACAAAAGAGGGAAATATTTTTCTAATTACTGATATACTTTGTTGTAAAGTCACTCTTTTATTATTAGCTGCTTTAATTCCTGTTTTTCCCAACTCTTCTATCACATTTAAATGTTGTTTATACCAATCTTTTAGGTTATTTTTTATCGGTGTTTTTACAACTATTAGTTGTTTTCTAATATCATGTTCAATATGAATTAGTGTGCCTTGACTATCAAATATAGTGATTATTAAAGCTGGAAATAATATAAATGCCATTAAGAAATTAAATATAGTTGTTTGAAATGAAGAATAGTTTTCTTTTCGAGAAAAACTAAGCAATTTATTTATTGGGACATAAGTGAGAATTAAGTGAGAAATTAAGGCATTAAAGAACCCATTCACTGATTGCTTCAACATGATCAATACAGTTTGTATTGTATTTAAATGTAACATAAATCCATAAAATAATCCGACTAAAGGTATCCCCAGAAAAATCCAATAGATTCCATCTAGCAAGACAATATTTTGGAAGCGCTGCCGATTTAAGATTACTCCGACAAACATTGCTTCTAGAGTAAAAATAATAATTGCATAGTAATGGTTCCAGAAAAAGTATGTATGGATACTAGCAATTAAGGCGGCTAAAGTACCCCATTTAGTTCCATAGAAATAAACTACTATTAAGCTTGATATACTACCGAAAATAAAATCTACCCCAAAAAACAAATTGATTTTGAATAAATTACCTAAGTAACCTAGTATAATTAATAAGATAAGTCCCAATATAAATTTGGGATTAGTAATTTTGGACAACTTGTTATTTTTATGGAAAAAGTTCATTTTTTTTTACTTCCTGTTTTTAGGATCAGGACTTACGCATAAATGCTATATATGGTCTATAAATTTGCAATTTTCAAGATCTTACTACTATAATTCGGCCCGTTGCGTAAGTCCTATTTGTAAGGTTTTTACCTTGTTTTTTACTTATTTTTCCCTAAACTCTAGGTAGAGTTTGCTGATTAGATATTAAAGCCGACATTCCGTAGATCTTCATATATAGTTATTTTAAATAAGAATGAAATATTTTTTAGCCTGATTTTTTTTCATAGTAAGAAAAACTTGTCTCAATCTAAAGTAAAATAACTATATGTTCATGTATATTTACATTTTCAAATAGACTTATACGAAAAACCTTCATTCTAGAACTTGATATCAATTTATTTTATCAATAACTAATTTTTAATGATAAAATTAGTTACAATACGCTATATATACATAGCGTACCTGTATAAGTCCTGATAAATCTAATATAAATCTAATATAAATCTAATATAAAAGTTAATATTGTATTCCAAAAGTAATATTAGAAATGTATTAATTTTATAGGTTGCCATCAGCAAAAATAAAACCTATAGTAGTATAGACTGATAGCCCGCATTTACCTTTTTATTAATCCTAGAGTTTAAGAGGTCAACCTGAAAAACCATGTCCAGAAGTAGCTTGAGCTGACTTGGGATTTTCTGGCTTGCTCTTGAAGATAAATTACAGACTGCACTGAGTTGTATTACGGAGATACTATCAGTTTAGCAAATTTGATACAAACAGCGATCGCTAGACTTAGTTGTACCTATAGCATTAGATGCTTATAAACTCTTTATCACTGTTAGTATTGATATAGTCATGAGTTCCAATGATCAGGACTTAGGCATTGGCACTGCATCCAGTGAGGGCGAATATTATTCGCAACTACTA
>JAKQYE010000468.1 GCA_023356605.1 Trichodesmium sp. MAG_R02
AAAGATTATTACCTAGAAGTTACTATGCTGATCTCTCATGACTACAAGTTTATTTTCATTCACATTGGCAAAACAGGAGGCACCAGTATTGAGAAAGTTCTGTGTGAATATCTGAATTTGAACTTCCTAGATACTGAAATGAGTCCAGAAGGTGAATGGTGGAAACATATCTGGGCTAAATATATGAAAGAGTATGTAGGTGAGAGAATGTGGGATGACTACTTTACTTTTGCCTTTGTTCGTCATCCCTTTGATATGATTTTATCACTGTATTCGATGTATACCCAAGATCCGGGATACACAGATCCAGTAGAACATGCAGATGTATATCATCCGTGGAATCAATACGAAGATTTTCAAGATTTCATTTTAAGCATGGGGAAGCGCCAACATGAGCCAGATGAGAAATGGCGATTCCAGCTAGATAATTTGGATGTAGAAACTACTATGTACATTTGGGAGGATCTTGAAAACTTACAAACGAGCTATCTTACTGATAGCTGGAAGGGAAAAGAAAATGGTAGGGGAGAAATTTTGGTTGATTTTGTTGGGCGATTTGAGAATTTAGTAAACGATTTCCATCAAGTCTGTCAAATCATTGGTTTACCTAAGCTTGAGTTGATCCATCATGGTGCTACACAACATCAGTTTTACCAAGAGTTATATACTGAAGAGATGAAACGAATTGTTGCTGAGCACTTCTCTATAGATCTGGAGCGGTTTGGTTACTCAATCAATTTCTAATCCCCGTTTTCACAATTTCACGATGCACCTTTTGGATGCTCATTTACAGTTTAAGAATTCCAGGACTTATGCAGGTACGCTATATATAGCGTACTGTCAACTAGGGAATTGTCAATAAAAATACCCTTGTAGTATACTTGAAGTGCGAAATGTGGGTTATAGATGTCCGGGATGTGGCATGGGGACATTTGTTGGCTTTGGAAAGAGGGAGCAGAAAAAGTTTTCCAATATAATGACTATAGGTTTTAGGTTTTAGGTTTTAGGTCTTAGGTGTTAGCGGGACTTTAGTGAAAAAAAGGTAAAAAAAAGGTTATAATATATAGCTGACTAGTATTTTACGTTCATTACTCCCTGGGGAAAGTCCAATGAAAGAAACAACTTCAGTGGCCATTCCCTCTTGTTTCCATCGATGGTGCGATCGCTTTAACGATGTATTTAAAGACACTCCAAAGCAAAAAACTGGGTTTAGAGACTATATAGGAGGATTACTCTTGAGAAAGTCAAAGAAAAAATTTGTCTCAAATATCTAATCAGAAAGAAAGTTTGGGGTTTGTTTGGGCTTGAAATTTGCTCTTGTCCCGTTAGGTTTTAGATTTTAGGTTTTAGGTTTTAGGTCTTAGGTTCAAAAATTAACAAATTGATAACATCTTGCTACCAAATCCATTGATTTTGGCCACACTGTTAAGTCTGGATAACTTTCTACTTCAATCATTTTCTATCTTTGCTGTTAGCCTGAAATCTGAAACCACCAGACTTACTAAAACTTAACATTATGAATAGGTGCTAATGGTCAGTAATTAAATTAATTATCTAAACACGATTAAGTTCTAAACCAATCAACAGCATCCTGGAGCGCAACTCTAATTGAAGACTGAGGCAAACCTAATTCTTTTACCGCCTTAGAAGCATTATAATACATCCTTTTTTGAGACATTCGTACCCCATCCAAGGGAATAGAAGGTTGTTTTCCCAAAGGCCCAAGAATTTTTTCATCAACCCACGCCACAGTCAAAGGCAACCATATAGGAATAGTTTGTCTCGGAGCAGGTAAACCTGTAATTTCTTCCAATAAATCAAGTAATTCCTTCAGAGTCAAATTTTGATTACCTAAAATATAGCGATCGCCACTTTTCCCTCTTTCCAAAGCCAACAAATGTCCCCATGCCACATCCCGGACATCTATAATATTTAAACCAGTATCCACATAAACAGGCATTTGCCGACGCAAAAACCGAACAATAATATCACCAGTCGGAGTAGGTTTAATATCCCAAGCACCAACAGGAGCAGTAGGATTAACAATTACTACATCTTGACCAAAAGTAACCGCCCTCATCGCCTCAAGTTCAGCCAAAAACTTAGACTTTTTATAATCCCCCACCAACTTCTCCAAAGTCGACTGATAAGTTTCATCAATAACTGTACCAGAAACTCCCACCCCAATAGCAGCAACAGAACTTGTATAAACTGTCCGCTCAATTTTGGCCCGTCGCGCTGCAGCCAAAACATTGCGCGTCCCTAACACATTATTTTTTTCAAGGGACTCTCTATCTTTTTGCCACAAAGAATAATGAGCAGCTACATGGAATAAAACCTGACATCCCTGCATCAAATCAAACAACTGGGAGTCATTCAAGTCTCCCACTACAACTTCTATATCTAAACCTTGAAGATTATCAAGACGACTTGTAGGGCGAACCAGCGATCGCACAGCATAACCCTGCTGTAATAACAACCGCACTAAATTCCCCCCAATAAAACCACTTGCACCAGTAACAAAAGCTTTCATTATCAAATATCAGAAAGGAATATAAAAATTGGTTTATTATAAAATTAACAGTACTTCCCAAAATATCGGAACTATCTGTATGGATACCCCCATTAAATCCGTTCTTAGAAACCTATGATAATCTATATCAATCTCTGATTATCTGTTCTATTCCTGCTTCATTCTGGCAACGTCGGCGTTATCCAGTCCACAAGCTGTCACGGTCGAACTGACCGCCATAGCTAAATTTAACGCTGCATTCAAGTCTAGA
>JAKQYE010000469.1 GCA_023356605.1 Trichodesmium sp. MAG_R02
CAGTTTCATTCCAATTTAACTCTTGAACTTTTTTATATTTTTCAATCGCGACCTGTATCATCAACGCGCGCGATTACTTTTTAAAGGACAATAATAAATTTTTCTATCATTATCTATTAATCCCATTAATCTTTGTGTTGCATACCAGCTATCCATTAATACTGTTTTAAATGGTATTTTCTTATTATTTATGGCATTAAGTATCATTTCTTCAACACTCTTCTATTTTTGTTTTCTTATCAGTATCTGGGTCATAAATCCTATAATCTATATTGGGTAATTCCCCAACTATCACAAGTTAGTTAACATGTAAGTATTCAGCTATCAGTTATCAACTATTGCTTTTAGTGGGTGATAAAAGCTTTATTAATTTATCTATAATTAAACCTTACTACAACAGGGAACTTCTTGGAACTGAAAATCTATATTCATATAAACCCCGTCCTGAGCCCAGGGCATTATTCCTGAGAGTTTACTATTAATATAGCAGTCCGCGCATCGGTTGCGAAACTTCAAAAAGTAAATAAAACTTTTAAAACTCTTACCTATTCTCTATTCCCTGTTCCCTGTTACCTAAAAAGCAGTGGGATTTTTGCCACGAATAAAATAGGATTGCTATAGTTGAATGCTTAAATTAATATTTCCAACAGGACTTACGACTCCTAATAAATAGTAAGCTTTAAAAGTACTACTTGTTAACTACAAATTTATGGAACTAATTGATTGGTTAATTGTTTTACTATACCTCATTTTAACTATGGGGATGGGGCTATATCTCTCTGGCAAAGGTGCAAAAAGTCTAGCAGATTTTTTTGTTTCTGGGCGATCGCTTCCTTGGTGGTTAGCAGGTACAAGTATGGCAGCTACAACTTTTTCTATAGATACCCCTCTCTATATCACAGGGGTTGTGGCTAACCGAGGAATTGCTGGTAACTGGGAATGGTGGATTTTTGCTGTTTCTCATGTAATTATGATTTATATTTTTGCTAGAATGTGGCGGCGCTCAGAAGTTATTACTGATGCAGAATTAACTGAAATTCGTTACGGCGGAAATATGGCAGCCCTTCTCCGGGGAGTCAAAGCTTTTATCTTTGCTATTCCGATGAATTGTATTGCTATTGGCTATGCTATGTTAGCTATGGTTAAAGTTGTTGAAGCATTGGAAATTTGGCAAAGTTTGGGTATTGATGCTAATGCCAATAATCTCAAATTATTCAGTGTTATTGGCGTCAGTATATTTGTCTTAATTTATGCTGGTTTATCTGGTTTATGGGGAGTGGTTGCTACAGATTTTTTCCAATTTTTTCTAGCACTATTTGGAGCAATTATTGTAGCGTTTTTTGCTGTTAATAGTGTGGGTGGAATTCAAGAATTAATTACTCAAGTTCCTCAAGTTATGCCAGACAAAGATATTTTATCTTTTACACCTTTAACTATTGGTGGAAATGGTAATTCTTGGATTACTTTTAGCAAAACTGCAGGCGTAACTGCTAGTACATTTTTTGCTTATATTGCTATTCAATGGTGGTCTTGGCGACGGAGTGATGGAGGAGGAGAATTTGTACAAAGATTTGCTGCAGCCAAAAATGAGACAGAAGCAGAAAAAGCAGCTTGGTTGTTCACCATAATGCACTATATTGTTAGAACCTGGCCTTGGATTTTAGTTGCTTTAGCTTCTATAGTAATTTACCCTAATTTAGAAGACAAAGAACTAGGTTATCCCAAATTAATGATTGATTTTCTATCTCCAGGAATTTTAGGCTTAGTTGTTGCTTCTTTAGTAGCAGCATTTATGAGTACAGTTTCTACTTCTATTAACTGGGGCGCTTCTTTTATTACTAACGATTTATATCGAAGATTTATTAAATCTGATGCGACTCAAGCAGAATTAGTTTTAGTAGGGCGACTTTCTTCTGTATTAGTAACAGTTTTAGGAGGAACTGCTGCATTTTTTGCTAAAGATGTGGCAACAGTATTTAGGTTAGTAATAGCTATTGGCACAGGTTCGGGGTTAGTCTTAATTTTACGTTGGTTTTGGTGGCGGATAAATGCAGCAGCAGAATTAACTGCTATTGTAGCTAGCTTTTTTGTGGGCATGACAACTAGTTTATTTCCTGCCTTCAAAATAGAAGATTTTGGTTTGAGGATTATTTTTATTACTATAACCGTAACAGTTTTATGGGTGTTAGCAATGTTTTTCACACCGCAAGAGTCCGATGCAACTTTAGAAGAATTTTATCGGCGATCGCTCCCTGGTGGTCCTGGTTGGCAACGGCAAAGAGCAAAGACTGGTTTAGCTCCGGCACAGGATTTGGGCAAAGATTTACAAAGAGTTTTGGCATCTATACTGTTACTATTTGGAGCATTGTTGACGACTGGTGGTTTCCTGTTGCTCAAGCCAAATATTGGCTGGATATTCCTCATTATTGCTGTTTTCAGTTGGATGTGGTTGCGACAACTCAATAAGTCGAAAATTTTACCTATGCCCAGACCAGGTTTAGATGATCAAGATTTGTTGTAAATGATTTATTAGGATTTATATACTGGACACTCAAAAGTTCTTGTCTTCATCAAGACTTACGCAGTACCGCTATATATGGTGCAAAAATTATCATTTTCAAGATATTGCCACTATACATAGTGCCTTTGCGTAAGTCCTATATAAAAACCAACAAAGTTGTGAACGTGGTTTGGTGATTAATCATTGAGCCACAATTTTTTGCCGATAGTTTTTTTGTCAAAAAACCAGAAAGAGTAGAAACAATACTATTTATT